>JBBSDR010000938.1:0-3886 GCA_038240465.1 Gemmatales bacterium | reverse complement strand
TCGCGGTCCTGAAACTCCGAGAACAGCACAACGACGCCACTCACGCAAACCCTGGAATATCCAGCCCTTAAAAGCGGGACGATCTCACAAGCCGGCAGGGGTCGAAGAGTGTGCGGGATGAGCCGCTCTCGTTAGCTTCCCAAACTCCTTCACCTGCCGGGCGAGCCGGCAGGGGTCGAGGCAATCGTGGATCAAGGATCGTCTGTTCTCTCGCGCCTCTTCTCCAGTTGGCCCTTGATGAATTTCAGCACTCGATAGACGGTGCGCTCGGTGCAGCCGACCTGGGTGCTGACGTCGGGGATGGCACACCCCTGCAGGCTGAGAACGAGGATCTGCCGGTCGCGCTCGTCGAGGTCCCGCATCAATTCCTGGACGGTCTCGGCGAGAATGGCCGCCTCGGAGGGCGTCGGGTCGCGGGACAGCGCCTCCCAGCCGGCGACGGCGTCCTCGGACGTCTCGCGCGGCTGGACTTCGAGGCGGATGTCGCGGCGGGCCGTCAGGAACTTCTCGATATGATGGCCGCATTTGCGCACGGTGAGCCGGGCCAGCAGGCTCCAGAGACTATTCCAGTCGTCCAGTTGATAGGGTCGTTCGGTCTGCCTGGCGAAGAAGCTCCTGAAGACGGACTGCATCACGTCCTCGGGGTCCATCTTCTGCCGCAGCAGGGTATGGAGATGACTGCGGGCCAGGCCGATGAGCCGGTGTGTGAAGCGATGGAAGATGAGGGCCGCAGCCGGCTCGTCGCCGTCCCGCAGTCGGGTCATGAGATCAGCAAAGGAATCTGCCTCGGGCATGGCAGCCGTACCTTTCGACAGGAGATGAATCAGAGTGAGTCTAGCGGAAGGCCGCAGGGACTGCAACGAGTTTGTCGGGAAGAAGTGATCCGTGAGCGAGTGCGCTCGTTTTCGGAATGCGTGTCAAAAAGCTGGGCATTTCCGCATCTACTGTCCAGCGAGAGTGTCTTCCCAGATCGATCATCATGTGGTTCTCGGCTTTCTCGTCCTGGCAAGTAGCAGGTGGTGGGTTTCCGTACGGTTGCACCCGACACCGGGAACTGAGTTGAGCTGGTCGCCCTCAGCGATGCCTGAACGAACAATGGCGACCACGAAGGAGGATCGCGAACATGCGTCCGTCACAATTGAGCTGGGCGATCGCCACCTGTATCGGCTTGGTTTTCAACAGCGGACTAGTCGGAGCAGACGACCCCGTGGACACAGCGGAAGGTCTCAAGGTTGACAAGTACTGCAACGATAACCCGAAGAAAGTCCGCACCCTCGACGACGACACCGGTGACCGATGTCGCGGCGGACAACTGATTACAATCGACGGACGAGACGGCAAGATCACGCTGAAACCGGGCCAGACCCGCTACTTCGCGATCCCGGATAAGGACAACTACAACCGATCGGGTGGCTGGTACTGGTACTGCGCCGGGACGAGGGAAAAGGCCCGCCTGAATGGAGCCCACTACATCAGGGCAGTGCGTGAAGCGGACGGGTTCGTGAGATGGTACAAGATTGCCATCGACCCGATCTGAGCGCTCAGGCTGTCATTCTGGGGACCGCTCCCATTTGCCATCAGGCGCGGGGGGAGCGGTGTGGAACACCCAACCGGTTCACACGACTCTGTCGGCGGTGTTCCGTCCAGGCGCGAAAAATGGTCGGACCTCGATCAATGCGATTTTTTGGCAGACGCAGGGAGGCGTCCGTCATTTACCTCATAGAGTATTCGAGGCTGACAACTCTTGGCCCCACAAACACCGAGGCGACCCGGCTGAACGACGGCATCGCCGAAGTTCGCACAGCTATTACCCTCTCAAGGTGAGGAGAGCGACCATGTTCCGACGCTGGCTGAATCAACTGCACAAGAAGCTCTCCGGCAGTAAGGCAGCCCGTAGCTCAGCCAGCCGCAAGGCGAGGTCGGCTCGGCTCTCGGTGGAAGTCCTGGAGGACAGGACCCTCATGTCGGTCTCCTCGCCTCTGGTGGAGACCGTCATTGGGCCGGACCCCGGCGGCCACACGGCCATCATGGAACTGCACCGCGACGGCACCGTCTACGAATCGACCTCGGACTACCTCGACAGCGGCGTCGCGAAATTGGCTGAGGGCGCGGACGCTTCAGGACAGTCTGCCACGCTGGTCCTGCATAACGACGGCTCTCTCTTCACCTGGAACGCGAGCGGCGCCCAGCGGGTCACCTTTGATACGGTGACTGCAATCGCCCGAGGTGTCGATGCGAACAACCAGGTCACGGTGTATTCCCTGTTCGCGGACGGCCGGCTCTTCACCAGCAACAGCCACGGCTTCAACTACTTCGGCAGCGGCTACATGGCGATGAAAGAGGGATACAACGGTGCGACGCCGACGGTCTTCCTGCTCAAGAACGACGGCGGTTTTTTCACCACGGACCAGACGGGTACGAACCGGGTGACCTTCAACCCGGTGACCGCTCTGGCCGCGGGCCTCGACGCGCAAGGCCGGCCCACGGTCTATACGCTGTTCGCGGACGGCCGAGTCTTCACCAGCAACAGCGCGGGCTTCAACTACTACGCCAGTGGTGGCAAGGCTCTAGCGGAAGGCTTCAACGGCGCGACCCCAAGCGTCTTCCTGCTGAACACCGACGGAGGTTTCTTCACTCTGGACCAGACGGGCCAGAATCGAGTGACCTTCAATCCGGTGACGGCCCTCGCCAGGGGCGTTGACGGACAGGGACAGCCCACGGTGTATTCGCTGTTCGCGGATGGCCGTGTCTTCACCAGCAACAGCGTCGGCTTCAATTCCTATGTGAGCGGCGCAACCTCGCTGGATTTCGTGAGTGGGACGACGATGCCGTCCCAGGATGCGTTGCTGGCGTTTTTCGGCGGGGAGGTGAGCAAATCGATCCCGAGCGGCAATCAATCTCCAGCTTTCCCCCTGTCTGGAGTCGTGTACGCAAGTGTTCAGCTCTCGCGGTTCGAGGATGTGGTCGGCGGCGAGAATGCCGATCCCGGCGAGAGAACGGTTCCTGGGACGGGTCCGAGCAATTTGGGCGATGGACAAGAAGGCGGCTCCGGCAATGCGGGCCAACTGGTTGATCCGGATACCACTTATGTGAATGGGAAGGGGTCCAGCGACACCATTGGCGGCCAAACCCTTCCCGGTGGCTCGAAGGATGTAAATTGGCCCTTCCCACCGACCCGGTTAGACAATGGGGATTATGTTGACCTAACCGATAAGGGCAACCTCTGGCTCTACACGCAAGGGACGGGCTGGGGCGTCATCGATCGAAATGTCGCTGCTGGTGGCATCGGGAACAACAGCACTTTCTACTCCTGGCATAAGAACGGGGATCTCTGGCGCATCCAAATCATTACCGAATATGTCTATCCCTACAAGGATGATTTCCCACCTCCTGGCCATTCGATGTACGAACGCCACAAGGTCACCCGGCTTGTCTCCGACAAGTTGGATAGCGGCGTGCAGTCGTTCGCCTCGGCGGATGGCCGAATCTACGCGCTGCACAGCAACGGCGACCTGAATGGCTGGACGGCGGCCGGTGGCTGGTTCCTGCTCGATCACGGGGTGCAGTCGTTCGCCTCGGCGGATGGCCGAATCTACGCGCTGCACAGTAACGGCGACCTGAATGGCTGGACGGCGGCCGGTGGCTGGTTCCTGCTCGATCACGGGGTGCAGTCCTTCGCCTCCGCTGATGGCCGAATCTACGCCCTTCTTACCAACGGCGACCTGAATGGCTGGACGGCGGCCGGTGGCTGGTTCCTGCTCGATCGCGGCGTGCAGTCGTTCGCCTCGGCGGATGGCCGAATCTACGCGCTGCACAGTAACGGCGACCTGAATGGCTGGACGGCGGCCGGTGGCTGGTTCCTGCTCGATCGCGGCGTGCAGTCCTT
>JBBSDR010000937.1:0-3890 GCA_038240465.1 Gemmatales bacterium | reverse complement strand
CACTCCGATCATGCAAGCGAATGAACCCGGTGGAGCGACGCGTGGACAGTGGCTGGCGCTGACCGCGGCGCTCCTGGGATGGATGTTCGACGGCTTCGAGCAGGGACTCTTTCCCGTGGTGGCCCGCCCGGCGCTGCAGGACCTGCTCCGGTTGAGCGGCGGCGTCGTTGACGATGACCACGTCGGTTTCTGGCTGTCGATGGCCAGCGCGACATTCCTTGTCGGTGCGGCCACCGGAGGCGTCGTGTTCGGCTGGCTTGGCGACAAGTTCGGCCGGGTCCGCGCCATGAGCCTGAGCATCCTCACTTACTCTCTGTGCAGCGCCCTGGGCGGCTTCGTGCAGGCCCCCTGGCAGATGGTCGGCATTCGCTTTCTGGCGGCGCTGGGCATGGGCGGCGAATGGTCGCTCGGCGTCGCCCTGGTGATGGAAGTCTGGGGCGGCCGCTCGCGGGCCTTGCTCGCCGGTCTGATCGGCGCTGCGGCCAACGTCGGCTACATGCTTGTCGCCCTGCTCAGCTTCGGCCTGGGGTCGTTCCGCTCGACGCTCTCCTCATGGGGGCTGCCGCGAGAATGGGTGGAGTGGCGGTTGCTGATGGTCTGCGCCGCTCTGCCGGCGCTGCTGACGTTCTTCATCCGCCTGTTCGTGCCGGAGTCGCGCAGCTGGGAAAAGGAGCGGGAGCGCGGCGCTACCTCGTCCTGGGCTAGCCGGGACCTGCTGGCCGTGCTGGGCGGGGCCGGCGTCTGTCTGGCGCTGCTGGCGGTCTGGGACAGCCTTGACGGGTTGGCGCCGCGCCTCGGGGCGATGCTGGTTGCGCTGGTGCTGGTGGCGGGTTGCTACCTGTATCCCATATTTGGCTACATGATGCGGTCGGGCGAGCCTGCGCCCGCGCGAGCTGCCATCCTGCGGCGCATGCTCCTGGCGGCGCTGATCAGCAGTGTCCCGCTTCTGGCCACCTGGGGGGCGGTGCAGTGGGCCCCGGCGTGGGCGCACCAGTTGGGGGAGAGAGCAGTCAGGGATGGGCAGCATTCCGCGGCGGACGTGCAATTCTGGAAAGAGTACACGCAGATGGCGGCGGGCTTCGGCGCTGTCGTCGGCACAATCTGCGGAGCATTGCTCGCCGGCTGGATTGGCCGGCGCATTGTCTACATCATCCTGTGCATCATTTCTCTGGGAGCGGTGCGGCTGTTCTACCAGGGCAACACGACCTTCGACGCCTTCTTCGTGCTGACGGTCTTCCTGGTCGGCGTCACCTCGGCGGCGTTCTACGGCTGGCTGCCGCTGTATTTGCCGGAACTGTTTCCAACGCGCGTGCGCGCCACGGGACAGGGCTTTGGCTACAACTTTGGCCGGATCATCGCCGCGGTTGGAGTGCTGCAGGTCCCCGTCCTCATGGGACCGGAGAAGGATTACGCCCGCGCCGGTTCGCTGCTGGCCCTCATCTACCTGGTGGGCCTGCTCGTCATCTGGCTGGCTCCTGAAACTCACGGGAAGCCATTGCCGGAGTGAGTTCGCCGCTTTCGGCTTAGCGGGCTGCCCGCTATAGCCGCAAGCGGCGAGAAAGACAGAAATTATTCCTCGGTGAAACCCGCGACGCCGCAGGCAGCAAAAGTCCGTAGTTGTTCGGCTCGATGCGCGAACACGCGCTCCAGTTCGCGGCGGACGAACGCCTCGGTAACAGTCAGCCCGAGGATTCCGCCGGGAGTCTCGAACTCGACACGGCCCGTCAGCCGTGTTCCGCCGTCGATCGCCTCAAAGGTATGCGTCAAACACCAGCGGCGGAATGGTCCCTGGCGCTGCTCCTCAACGAGAAGTCTGTCCGGCTCGAACGCCGTCACTTCCAGTATGGACCGATGCGACAGTCCCCAGCGCCGGCCGACGATGGTCGTCCGCGCGCCGAGAAATAGCTTCTCCGGTGCCTCTTCCAGCCGCAGAGACAGTTCCGGCGGCGCCGTGCGGATCAGCAGAGCCGGCTGAATGAACCAGGCGAACACTGTGGCCGGTTCGCAAATCAAGGTCATGGATGACTCGAAGACCGGCATTCTCGTCTCCTCAGCAAGGCGGGCGCGTGAAAGTCTGAGCTATAATGATGGAAGACCATCGCGGAGGAACCGTGAGTCCCGAACCATTCAGCGACGCCCTCATCCTCACTGGCCCGACCGGCTCCGGCAAGACCGCTCTCAGTCTGCGCCTCGCCGAACGGCTCGGCGCGGAAATCGTGTCGATGGATTCGATGGCCCTCTATCGCGGCCTCGACGTCCTCGCCGCCAAGCCAACCCGCGACGAGCAGCAGCGCGTCCGCCATCATCTGCTCGACGTCCTCGATCCCCGGGAGTCGGCCAGCGTCTCGTGGTGGCTCGAACAGGCGGCCCTCTGCTGTGACGACATCCGCGCGCGCGGCAAACGAGTCCTGATTGTCGGCGGCACACCGCTCTATCTCAAGACCCTGCTGCACGGTCTTTTCGAGGGACCGGGCGCCGACGCGGCGCTGAGGCAACAACTCGAGGAAGAGAGTGAGCGTCTCGGCAGTCCGGTGCTGCATGCGCGCCTCGCGGCAGTCGATCCGGTGACAGCGGCCCGGCTGCATCCCAACGACGCGCGGCGGATCATTCGCGCCCTGGAAGTATGGCAACTCACGGGCCGGCCGCTGAGTGCCTGGCAAACGCAGTGGGAGCAGCCGGCGCGGGCGAGTACGCAGCAGCCGCGTTGTATCTGGCTTGACCGGCCGCGCGCGGAATTGTATGCCCGCATCGACGCCCGGGTCCACGACATGATCGCGCACGGCCTAGTCGAGGAAGTGGCGGCGCTGCGGCGTTTGCCTCATCCGGTCAGCCGGCAGGCCGCGCAGGCCGCGGGATTTCACGAGGTTTGCGAACATCTCGATGGCACAATCGGCCTGGAAGAAGCGATTCGGCGCATTCAGGTTCGCAGCCGGCACCTGGCGAAGCGACAACTGACGTGGTTTCGCAGCCTGACGGAATGCAGACCGGCCAATGAACGATTGACAGAAGAACTTTGGGAGCCGACAATAACTGCGAGTGGAAATCGCGAAGTAATCGCCCGATAGCCCCTTCCCTCTCCACCTTGTGTGTGTTATAAGGCCGGTAGGATGCGCTGTTGTTCGCTTTGGATCCTGGATGACCTCGCCCTCCGGTTGCTGCCAACAGCCCGGGAACGGGGGACTCCCCTCGGGAGATTGGCCCATGCCGCTTGTTACGTTTCAAGTCCTCGAAGGCATCGACAAGGGCCGTACCTTCCGCGAACTGCCCACACCCGTGACCATTGGCCGAGAAGAAGGCAACATGCTGCGCCTCAACGACGAGCGCGTCAGCCGTTTCCATGCCAAGGTCCAACTTGACAATAACGAGGTCATCCTCACGGACCTCGAAAGCACGAATGGCACCCGAGTAAACGGCAACGTCGTGCAGATTCGCCGGCTGCGTCCGGGGGACCGCGTTGGTGTGGGCCGTTCGCTGCTGCTGTTCGGCACCGAGCAGGAGATTCGCCAGCGGATGGAAGCGCTGTCGATCATCAGCACGGCCCTGCCCGGCAGCGCTGCTTTTGCCTCGTTCCCGGCCACGGTCCACGCGCAAACGCTGGCGGCGCAGTTCGATCACGATCAGAACCTCGACCTGAATCCCAAGGACAAGATCATCCAGGCGGACGGCGAACTCTTCCTCGGCTCGCGGCCTCTGCCGCCGATGCCGCAGAAGATGACGCCCTCGCAAGCCGCTCGTCTGGCCGAACTGATTGAGTTCCTCCACCGTCATCTCACGCAGGCCACCGAAAACATTCGCGCCGACGAGAACGCCACGCAAATCACGCTCTCCTATGCCGACTGGCAACGCGTCCTCGCCTTGCAGATGGTGCTGGCCCGCTACGTCCGCGCCAT
>JBBSDR010000936.1:0-3891 GCA_038240465.1 Gemmatales bacterium | reverse complement strand
GGGGGCGGGGGCGCGCGCCCCAGCGCCCGGGGGGGGGTGTGACGGCTACCCCGCAACGCGGCCGCCGTGCCCCTCGCCGAAGTGATTTCTGGACACACCCTTCCCACCGGGTCCATGACGCCAGTCCAACTCAGTGATTCGTTGCAATCTCACCGCCTTCCTCTGATAATAATGTCGATCGTCCCACGAAACCGCCTTCGCCCGGAAGTGTTCGAGAACGCTCCCAACAGACAACCTGCCTCATTGTTTTTCTTCCAGCCACTTCCGGACGCGATCCTCCAGAGCGGCGACATCCTCGGGGCAGCGCTGGCGGATGCGGTCGTAATGACGAGCGGCCTCCAGAGCGAGCGTCTTGCGCCCTTGGCTTAAGTCATCCAGCAGGTCGCGCTGTTTGGCCAGTGGAACATAGTACGCCTCCTTCGGATCTCTCTCCTGACGAATCGCATTCCAGTTCCAACCTTCGGGCAGATCAAGTCCAGCGAGAAGCCACACCTCCACTTCCTGCCACGCCTCCACTCCAAACAGGCGTCGATCCGCGGACAGCACCCGTTGGGCCTCCTGCTCAATGCGATCGAGAGCCTGGCGGCGGTTCGGCTCGCCGTCGCGGTCCACGCAGAGCAAGAACACATCGACCATCCCTTGGTGATCGGCCAGGATTTCTTCGATGCGGCGCCAGTCCAGCGCTTGATCGACGCTCCGCAAGCGCGGCTCCAGACAGATTTCGATCCTCGCGCGGGGCTTCCCGCAGGCTGTCAGCATGGCGCGAACGATGGGCTTCAGGACGTGCTGATCGTTCGTAAAGTCCTCGGGAATGATCAGGACATTCACACCTCGACCTCCTCCTCCGTGAATGAGGCGGAGTTTTCGAGCCAACCGGCCGCGAGGACTTCTCCAAGCCGGTGTTGCCCGACGATTCGCTCGGCATTAGGAAGATCGAGGATGCGTTTGATCCTCGCAGCCCGGGTTCCTTCGAGGCGATACACCAGAGCGGCATGTTCCAGAGAGCCTCGACTCAACAGCGCCAGGAGTTGGGGCGAGTGTGTTGTCGCGACGATCTGGATATTGTGCGCTGCCGCCGTCCGCTCGATCAACTCGACAAGTAAGTGCAATCGGGCGGGGTGAATCCCATTGTCCAACTCCTCGATGAAGAAAAATCGGCTCGCCTCGGGTCCGAGCAAGGCCGCGATCATGGCCAGGAAACGCAAGGTCCCGTCCGAAGCGCTGTAAGCACTCGTCTTGCTGCCGTCCCCTTCAATGAGGGTGACCAGGATTCGACCGATCTGATCGGTGGAAAATTCCAGGTCGGTCGCGTCCATCGGCGTCAATTCTCGAACCCATTCGAGCAAGGTCCGCTTGCGGGCTGAGTTATCGCAGATCGCTTGCAGGACACCCGAGAGATTCTCCCCCCGGTCTCCCAGGACGGTCTGCCCCGGGAAGCACGGTTTCCGCATCGCCTCGGGGTCCCAATCGTAGAACCGCATGGAGCGAAACGCTCGCAGTGCAAGTTGCGCCCCGTACAGAAGCCCTGCGTCCTTCTTCGCTTCCGGATGTTCCGCGAGTTGCGACAGGACCGGAGCAGTATTCCGGAAGAAACAGGGTTGGGTATAGTCGAGCAGAGCGGGAGCAGGCGGCGCTCCGATCCGGACGCTGATCTGGTGAGGATCGTTCTGCGCTGGCGGGTCTTGCGCCGGATGGGAGGCGAAGAAGTACGCTCGGTTACCATCGACGGCGGTGAGGTGCTCGGCTACCACATGGGGAGGTTTACCGACATGGCTCGTGTCCACCTCAATGGTGTAAACCGCTTCTCGATCCCCGCGGTCGCCGCGAATGGAGAAGGCCGCTGCCAGGGCGAACGTTGCCTCACGGTGAAACGCTGCCTCTTGCATCCCTCCCCGAATGCCGGACCATTGGATTTCACCGCTGTCGCCCCACTTCTCGCCAAAGATGTCGGCTAGATTATAGCCACGCCCGATGCCGTGCAGGAAGCGAAAAGCGTCGCGCAAGTTGCTCTTGCCTGAGGCATTCGTCCCGACCAGGACGGTGAAATGCCCCAGGCTGAGGCGTGCTTGTTTGAAGTTCTTGAAGCGTTGAAGGTCGAGCCAGGTCAACATTCCCTGCTCCTTCGTCATCGTCGGGATCTTTGCCGCTCTTGCGCCCTGTCCGAGCGAAGTGACGCGCGGCGTCTCCTCGCCTTTCGCTTCCGGACGATGGGTATTGTACGATCCACGACGCCGCTCCGTTCGATTGACCCGTTGCAATCGGCCTGCTCTCCTCCGATAATACTATCTATCGCTCTCCTGCCTCGCGCCGCCCGACAGTCGCAACCTCGCCATCGACCGCTGTATCCGTTGAGGGTCTCCGCACCATGACGTTTTCTCGATCCGTCGCCGGTCTGCTGGCCTGCTTGACTGTCTCCATCGCCGGCGCTGCCGAGCCGGCCGCCAAGGTCAGTTATGCGCGCGACGTTCTGCCGCTGTTCCAGCAGCATTGCCTCGGCTGTCATCAGCCCGCCAAGGCCCAGGGCGGCTACGTCATGACCAGCCGCGACGCTCTCCTCAAACGAGGCGACACCGACCTGCCCGGCATCGTCCCCGGCAGCCCGCTCGAAAGCAATCTCCTCGCGCAGATCAGCCCGACCAAGGACGGCAAAGAGCCGGTGATGCCAAAGAACGCGCTGGCGCTGCCCCCGAAAGACGTCGCTCTCATCGCCCGCTGGATTGCCGAGGGTGCCAACGACGACACGCCGGCCAGCGCCCGCACTCTCATCGACGGCTCGCATCCGCCTGTTTACAATCTGCCGCCCGTCGTCACGTCGATCGATTATTCCCCCGACGGCACTCTGCTGGCCGTCAGCGGTTATCATGAAGTGCTGCTCTACAAAAGCGATGGTTCCGCGATCGTGGCCCGCCTGGTCGGGCTGTCGGAGCGGGTGCAGTCGGTGAAGTTCTCTCCCGACGGCAAGACACTCGGCGTATGTGGCGGCTCGCCGGGACGATTCGGCGAGGTGCAGTTCTGGGACGTCGCCAAGAAGCATTTGAAGCTGTCGAAGATGATTACCAACGACACGCTCTATGGCCTCTCCTGGTCGCCGGACGGCAAGCTGGTCGGCCTGGGCTGCGCCGACAACACCCTGCGAGCCATCGAGACGACGGCCGGCAAGCAGGTTCTCTTCCAGGGCGCGCACAACGACTGGATCCTCGACACCGTCTTCTCGCGCGATGGCGACTATCTCGCTTCGGTCAGCCGGGACATGACTATCAAGCTGACCGAGGTCGCGACCCAGCGCTTCATCGACAACATCACCAGCATCACGCCGGGCGCGCTCAAGGGCGGTCTACAGACGGTGGCGCGGCGGCCGATCAAGGAGCGAACGCTGGTCAAGACGACGAGTGTCGAGATCGGCGACGTGACGCGCGAGAAGGCGTATGACGAGTTGCTGATCGGTGGCCATGACGGCGTGCCGCGGCTCTATCGCATGCATCGGACGACCAAGCGCGTTATCGGCGACGACGCCAACAAGGTGCGCGACTTCGAGGCGCTGCCGGGCCGGCTGTTCGCACTCGCGTTCAGCGCCGACGGCAACCGTTTCGCGGCCGGCTCAAGCAATGAAGGCAAGGGCGAGGCGCGCGTCTACTCCGTCAACGACGGTAAACGCATCGCCACGCTGGAGGGCCAGAAGGGAGCGGTCTACACGATCGCTTTCAGTCCCGACGGCAAGACAATCGCCTCGGCGGGCTTCGACGGCGCGGTCCGCCTCAACGACGCCATGAGCGGCAAACTGATCAAGGAATTCGTCAGCGTTCCCCTGAAGAAGTGACAACCCGCCGCGTTCGGCTTAGCGGGGTTGAAGACCGCGAAGCCGCAAGCGGCGACAGAGGATTCCGCACCCTG
>JBBSDR010000935.1:0-3893 GCA_038240465.1 Gemmatales bacterium | reverse complement strand
TTCTCGACGTACTTCTCGTAGTATTCCTTCGACGTGTCGTTCACGAACGCTACGACATCCGCCGGGTCGGGCGGCAAGCCTATCAGGTCTAGGCTCAGCCGGCGGGCGAGCGTGCGGCGGTCGGCTTCCGGCGCTGGTTCGAGGCCCTTCTTGTCCAGTTCCGCGAGAACGAAGCGATCGATGGGATTGCGCGCCCAAGCGGCATTCTTGTTCGCTGGCAGTGGCGGGCGAGTCGGCGCGATGAACGACCAGTGCGGCTGATACTCGGCCCCGGACGCGATCCAGAGTTTGAGCGTCTCTTTCTGGGCGGCCGTCAGCTTCTTGTGCGACTTGCGCGGCGGCATGAGCTGGCTCGGCTCATCGGAGAAGATGCGCTCGACGACGCCGCTCTTGTCCGGTTTGCCGGGAGTGATCGCCTCGGCCTTGATGGCCTCTTCGCGCCGGTCGAGACGGAGTCCGGCCTTGCGCGCGGCGCTATCGGGACCGTGACAGGCGAAGCAGTTCTCGGCCAGGATGGGCCGAATGTCGCGGTTGAATTCAAGCTTGCCCGCCGCCTGGAGAGTGGTTCCCAGCAGCAAGAGCGCGGTAACTGAGGAGAGGCATCTCATGAGGGACGTCCCTTTCTTCGTTTCAATCCGCCCCCGGGCTGCTGCCCGGGGGAAACGTAGCAGCGGTGGGCTGCGGAATGGCCCGGCTCCAATATTTCGCGCCGGAACGAATGTGCCGGGCCATGGCCTGCGCCGCGTCCCTCGCCTTGCCGGCCAGCAGGGCTTCGACGATGGCGAGGTGTTCGTGGGCTTCCTCGGACAGGCGATGAAAATCGTTGCGCGCGCCGTCGTGTTCCCAGGCGACGTCGCGGAAGGCGCGGAAGAGGATCTTGAGGCGTCCAAGCTCCTTCGCCAGAAACGTATTGCCACACGAGGCGGCGATAGTGTCGTGGAGCCGGCTGTCGAGCGCTCGCGCCTCCTCGATAAAGGCCGGCCCGGAGAGCGCCTTGAAATCCATCAGCCGGCGCAGTTCGCTTGCCAGTGCGTGCAGTTCGGCCAGGTCGATTCGGCCACAGGCGCTGCGGGTGGCGCTGCATTCGAGGAGCCGGCGAACCTGACAGATTTCGCGGACGTCACGATCGCCGACGCGGCGGACGACGGCCCCGCGATTGGGCAGCAGGTCGATGATGCCGATGCCGGCGAGAGCGACCAGCGCCTCGCGGATCGGTGTGTGACTGACGCCGAATCGCTGGGCCAACTCCTGGGTGACCAGATGCGAACCGGCCCGCAGCCGGCCCTGGAACACATCGGTGAGCAGGGCCTGGACCAGCGCCTGACGGCGCAGACCATGATCGCACTTCAGCGACCGGGAAGGGCGGGAGGCGGGCAAGCGTATCTCCGGAAACGAGCAGGTGGGTGCGTTGGCGGGCAGGTAAAGTGAATGATAAGCGGCAGTGAACCGGCCGGCAAGACAATTCTATAGAATCATCTTTCAATTCTGTAGAACGGCCCGTCTTCAACCGGCGGCCGCGAGTTGCTCGCGGAGCTGGCGCAAGAGCTTGCTGTAGGCTTGATTGACCGCATCGGTGCTGGCCCGGCCAAGCAGCCAGGCGATCACCGCTGCGGGGACCGTGCGCCAGTCCTGTCGTCCATACTGGCGGAGACGCGACAGGAACTCGCGCGTGATGTCCTCCGGTTCGCGTCCCGGATGGACCTTCGCTAGTATCTGCGCCTCGTCCGAATCCCAAGTCACTCGTTCGGGAAGTTGCGGGTAATAATAGGCTGCCTGCTTGAGTCGCCACAGCAACCGCTGCTCCGCCGGCAGTTGCTCCAGCGCGAGCCACCATGCCGGCAGTTGCTCCGAGTCTCTCCGGCGGTCCAGCAGCAAGTCTTCAGGCGGCAGCGGTCCAGCCAGCGGCCGCACCTCTTTCGCGGCGCGGTAGACAGCGCCATCCAGCAGCCGTTGGCCCGCTGGCCAATCGGCTGGCGACCCTTCTTCGAGCCAGGCCAGGGCGAGAAACTGGCACGCGGACGCCAGAGCCTCCTCGACCAGCCACCAAGGCAGTCGCCGGCGACGCAGAAGGGAGCAGAGATAAGGAGTGAAGCGATCTGCGAATTGAAGGAACGTGTCCAGTTCGACTGCGGACATGGGTCGGCCTCCTCGGGGCGCGGACGCTCCCTGACCCGGTGCGCTGCCAAACAGCGGCGCACGTCCGTCAATCAACCGGGTCAGAAGAGCAGGAGACGCCAGAAAAAGGAGGCGTCCACCGCGACATCAAGGAGTCGGACTGGTGTAATCCAGTCCATCATCGAAAAGGCCGTCCCGGACCGAAGGTCTGCGAGACGCCACAAATACGACAGAGGTGACACAGGACAGGTTCACGGAAAAAAGAGGATCGGCGGAGGATGGCAGTTTGTGCCAGTTTCACCTTGCCTTGCGTCTTCGCGCTCTCCACAATGCGGATTCCGAAGCTCACGCTTCGTTCTCTCGAGTATCGCGGTTCCAGCAACAAGGAATAACATCATGGCATCTTTCAAGGACCCTACCGCGGAGAAATCAGACGCGCCAGTGAAGAGAGGCACCTGGGAAAGCGTCATCCTGATGACCCCGGTGGTGATGACGATCTTCGCCACGCTGCTCGCCGGAATGTCGTCGAGCGAGATGACGAAGGCGCAGTACCATCGCTCACTCGCCGGCCAGAACCAGTCGAAGGTCGGCGATCAATGGGGCTTCTTCCAGGCCAAGCGCGTTCGCGGCACGGCGATGGAAATGGGAGTCGATCTGCTGCCGATCTACGCGAAGCCGGGGCCGCTTCAGCCCGAGATGCTCAAGGCGACGGCGGCGCGCCTCGCCCGTCAACTGACCGAGGCGCGAGCGAAAGTAGCTGCTCTCAAAGAGGCATCGACAGACAAGAACCTCACCGCCGCAGCCGATGCGTTCCTCAAGGAAGTGGACAAGAACAAGCCTGCCAACTTTCTCAAGAAACTCGATAGCGAAGTGGACAAGGGGAAGGACGCCTTCCAGTATCTCGGCACGACCGACTTGCCGAAGTCGGCCCCACTGGTGGCGGAGGACAAGAGACTCAGCGAGGCTATTAACGATCCAAAGATGAAGGCGGCCATGGAGGCCATCGGGGACTTCAAGCCGGAGGCCGAGATTGACCGTCTCGTTCGGGAAGTGAATCGAGAGACGGTTCGCGGGGCCATCGAAGCTTCCGAACTGGAGGTAAAGGCTTTCGATGCGGCCAGCAAACCGGTCCAGGCTGCAATCAAGGCCATCAATGGCATCCTGAGCGGACCCCTTCGAGCCGCTGCCCTGTACCACTACCTCGTGCTGTCGGCAGAGGAAGCGCTTCCCAGTGGTTCGTCGAGTGCGAATGACACGCTCAAGAGCGCTGTCAAGGCAGTTGTCGCCCTCGAAGCACCGGTTCGATCAGCGGCGGAAGACTTGAATCACCTGTTCAAGGCGGTGCAGCACGACTACACCGCTCGGCGCTACGGGCTTGAAGGGAAACTGAACCAGAACACGGCAATGGCGTACGAGGTGCAGGTGCATCGCTCCAGCGCCGACTCGGACGGCCATCGCACGAAAAGCGGTTACTTCTTCTTCGGCATGCTCGGCGCCCAGTGTGGCGTGGCCATCGGCTCAATCGCCCTGGCCGCCCGGCGAAAGAGCTTGCTGTGGTGCCTGGCTGCCCTCGCCGGCCTTGGGGCCATTGGCTTCAGCGGCTATGTCTACATGTCACAGTGAGAGCAGTTGTGGACCGACGGTTGAATAACTTCCTGGCGCGTGGGGGGTTGCGGCCCCGCCCCCAACCCCCAAACGGCACCCCACCGACCAACCACCCAGCCAATAACTACTTGGTGTGGCAAGTACAGGCGCGGGTGCCCCCCGCGCCAACCCAC
>JBBSDR010000934.1:0-3893 GCA_038240465.1 Gemmatales bacterium | reverse complement strand
TGCGTCCCACGAGTTCCAGCGTACTGTTGACGACGTCGTGGACCCGCGTCATCCAGCGGTTCTCGTGTTCCTCCGAATGCGGATCGGACGATCCTTCCCACAGGTCGAGCAGGTCCCAGACCGTCGGACAGCTTACCACGGAGCCTCGCAGGATACTTGGTGGAAAGAAACGCGAACGAGGCGCGCGAGGCGAACAGCGCAGCGAAGGACAGGCTCGCGCAGCCTCACTCGAAGACGACGCCGACCTCGAAAAGTTGATCGTCCCAGCGCTGAATCCGCACGATGCTGCCCGGCAGCGTCAGCGTCTCGCCCGTCCCCGGCGTCGTCAGCCGCAGCTGCACCTGCGAACTCGGCAGCGCGGCCGGCATGTACAGGCCCATCCCCGTCAGCGAGACGTCCTTGCCCTGGCACTCCAGCAACTGTCCGCGCGGCCGGCCCGGCGCCGTACACGATACCGCCACCGCATGCGGCCACAGGATTCGCTCGCCGTTGCGCCGTTCGGGACTGCCCATTAGCGACGCCTGCAAGCTCTCTAGCAGCAGCGGTCCGAGTTGTGGCAGCAGGGCCGCGCTCGCCTTGCACAGCACCGTCACCGGCAACACGCGCACCACTACCTCGGGCATATTTCGCGTCATCAGAGTCGGCTTCGGCCAGCGCACCTCGACCCGCAACGCCGCCGGCTTGCCGCGCCACGGCAGCCACGACCGCGTCTTTTCCGCGATCTGAAAGACCGCGAAGGTCTCGCCCTCTTCCACCAGCTTCGCATCCCATTGCTGGCGGAACGCCTCGAACTTGCGCAGAGCAGCCCCTGGAGGCAGCACCGCGACGAACCGCCGCCGCATCAGTTGCTGCCCATCCTCTGGTTCCTCGTCGCCTGCTGCCTCGCCCTGCTGCAAACGCAGCCATTGCTTGGCTTCTTCCACCAGCCGCGTAATCTGGGTCTGGCGAGCCGTTCGCGCCGGATCATTGACTGCCGGCGCCTCGGCATGCCCTGACGCAGCGCCCGCCGCCCGCAGCGCCCGGATGAAGTCCATGCAGCTGCCAAAGCGCCGTTCCGGACTGGCATCGAGCGCCCGCGCCACCACCGGCCGCTCTGTCGCGGGCAACGGCTGAAGGTCCAGCGTCCGCACTGGCTTCAGCCGGTCGCGCGGTCCCAGCACACGATTTTGCGAGGCGCCGCGGAAGGGATGCTTCCCTGTCAGTAGTTCCTGATAGATCACCGCCAGGCTGTACTGATCGCAACTGCGGGTAATCAACCCCTGGACGCGCTCCGGGGCCGTGTAGCGCATCTGGGCCTCGCCGCATGGCACCCCCGAGGGGTCCCACAAAAGCTGGGCCACGCCGATTTGATCGAGCAGCACCTTGTCGCCCCCGAGCAGGATGCGCGCCGGATTCAGTTCGAGGTGGTGCAGGCCATGCAGCTGATAGAGCTGGTCCAGCGCCTCGGCCGTCTGCTCCAGGCGGTCGAGCAGTTCGGCACGCGGCACGCCCGGCTCGCCGCGTGCCTGGCACTCCTGGTAGCGCTGCCGCAACGACGTCTCGATCCGGTCGGTCACCAGCAGCATACAGCCCGGACCGGACGGGACGAGCATCATCGGCAGAATGGCCGAATGACGCAGCGTCTGCAAGTGCATCACCGTCTCGGGATTGTGCCGGCCGCCGGCGCCGCCGATGCCGTACAGCAGATGGACGGTCTTCGACTGTCCCTCGGCCGTCTGGGCCTCCCACGTCTCGCCGCGCGGATCGCGACTCAGACAGCCAAGGAAGTTGTAGTCGGGCAGAGCGCGGCCCTCGGGGGGTCCCAGGTTCTGCGTCGAACTCATCGACTGGTTGGTCCGCGTGTCCCGGCCGGTCTGCCCTCGGCCTCCGTTGGTCACACGCCCCCGCGCCGTTCGGGCGCTGCCCTGGGTCTGCCGTGCGCCGGTCCCGGCCTGAATCAAGGCGCGAACCATCTCGTTGCAGCTGCGATGGCGTTGTTCGGGATCCTTGGCCAGGGCGCGGCCAATGACGGCCCGGTCGTGTTCGGGCAATGGATCGAGGTTGGGTTCGCCGACGGTGTGCTGCAACATCAACTGGCGGACGTTCTTGCCTTCCACGGGCCGGATACCCGTCAGCAGTTCCTGATAGACGATGGCCAGGCTGTACTGATCGCAGCGCTCGCTGAGCTTGCCCTGAAACAGTTCGGGAGCGGCATAGAGCGGAGTAATCACGCTCAGATGCAGCGCCTCGGACTTGATGCCGTCAATGCGTGTGGCCGTATCGCCCAGGTCCTGCACCAGGCCGAAATCCGCCACCTTGACGTGGCCGCGAACCAGGAAGAGATTGCGCGGCTTGATGTCGAGATGTTGCAGGCCGTACTCGAAATTCATCAGGTCGAGGACTTCGGCCGCTTCACGAATGTAGCCGAGGACCTCGTCGCGCGGCAGGCCGGCGGGGTGTTCGCCGAGCAGGTCGTTCAGGCTCTTGTCGGCCAGTTCCATGACGATGACCAGTTCGTCGCCGCAGCGCTCGACCCGTTCCATCGACAGAAGGAACGGATGGCGAATGTCCTTGATGCGCTGGATGGCGCGGAGTTCGTCGGCGGAGGGGCAGGAGCCTTCGAGCAGGCTGCCGGCGTTGCCGCGAACAAACTTGATGGCCTTGAACAGACCGCCCGGGGCCTCGCACTTCCAGACTTCGCCGAAGCCGCCCTGGCCCAGCGGTGAGAGAAGGCGATAGCCGGGAAGGGGTTCGAGGTCCGGCTTCTTGGTCGAGAGCATGGGGGGGAGTCCTGCAAGCGGCGGGCGGAACCGGCACGCTGCCACCACAGCGCAACCTGCACGCCCCTTTGTCTGCACAACCTTAGCTCAGGTTCCCGAGTTGGTCCACCCGACGCATTCTCACGCTCACCAACGGAGAAGGCTGTCGAGGCAATGTGTCGCCCGGCCATCTGGACTCAGGACGGGGCAGGCGTACAACAACCGCACAAGGGGTTTCTGCGGAGCCAGTCGAGGGAGGCGTTCATGGCACAGGTGAGCACGGCGTCCCCAAAAGAGGGTTTCGGCGCCACGATGCGCCGCGATCTCTGGTGGGCCGGCCCGCTGGCCACGTTTCTGGGACTGCTGGCGTTTCTGATCTACGCCAACTATATCGTCCTCTTCGTACCCGGATACTTCGAGATCCGTCAGGACCGGGACCACTTTGAGGCAGCGAACAATCCCGCGGTCGCGCCCTATCTTGCGCCCTTCCATGCGCCGCTGATCTACGACGCCCAGAGCCATCATGCCTGGATTCAGCAGGAGAAACCCGGCTGGTGGCCGGGCTGGATGCCGTTCAACACCGCGATGCTGATCCTCATCTTCCCTGCCGGCTTCCGCCTCACCTGCTACTACTATCGCAAGGCGTACTACCGCTCTTTCTGGGCCGATCCGCCCGCCTGCGGGGTCGGCGAACCGCGCAAGGGTTACTGGGGCGAGAACCACTGGCCGCTCTTGTTGCAGAACCTGCATCGTTACTTCATGTACTTCGCGGTCATCTTCCTCGGCATGCTGTGGTGGGACGCCCTGTCGGCGTTCTGGTGGCCGACCACTCGAGACGGCATCCCGCGCGAGAGCGGCGGGCAGTTCGGCGCCGGCCTGGGAACGCTCATCATGGTGACCAACTGCGTGCTGCTGACGGGGTACACGTTCGGTTGTCATTCGCTGCGGCACCTCGTCGGCGGCCGGCTCAACTGCTTCAGTTGCGTCAACAATCCCAACCGGGTTCGCACCGGCTTCAAGTTGTGGCGGCTCAGCACCTGGTTCAACGAACGCCACATGCTCTGGGCCTGGATGTCGCTGTTCGCGGTTGGCTTCACCGATTTCTACATCCGCATGTGCGCGACCGGCACCTGGAGCGATCCACGTTTGCTGTGA
>JBBSDR010000933.1:0-3899 GCA_038240465.1 Gemmatales bacterium | reverse complement strand
TTCGTCGCGGAGAACTCCGGTCGCTTACGCTCCCCGCTCGCCATTTTGTATAAGGCACTTACGCGCCTCAAGGTTTCGCGAAGTACCAGTCATCTGCCGTCTGCAGAAAGCGATAGGAGCCGATCGTACTGTCCATGTATTTCCGCCCGTTGAGGAGTTCCTGCATGCGGGTCGGCAACTTCGCGCCGTTGAACTCCTTGTAGTTGTCGAAGACATATTCCTTGTCGGCAGTCAGACCACCGAAGGCCGTCTTCCGGCTCATCTTCATGAGCAAGTTCGTCTCCTTGTCGAAGGAGAACAGGATATCGTCGCGGCCCTTCACCGATGCCTTGACGACGGTGACGGCCTTGCCCTGGTGCTTTTCCTCGGGCATGACCTTGAGCGTGCAGCCCTTGTCGTTGCGCAGCGGCACCAGACTGCTGGCGTGCAGGACGTAGCCCTCTTCTCGCGCTTCCGCCACTCCATCGGGCGACATCTCCAGCGTCATGCCGCCATTGACGTGCCAGCCCTTTTTGCCGTTGATGACGGTCAGCAGAGCCGTCTTCTGCGGTCCGAGCTGGACCGACAGGCGATAGCGGTCCGGCAGGTCGGTGGTCAGTTCGCTCGTGAATGGTGTGTCCATCGCATTGACGGTGATGGTGCCCGACGAGGTCCGGACGACGACACGGGCGCGTTCGAGGGCCGCCGCGCCGCCGTGAGCCTGAATGGCCTTATCGACCATTGCTTCCGCGCTGGCCTGGGCGCCGGCGCGAGCCGCAAGGGCCAGGATCAGACCACCCGCCAGAATCAGCCATCGCGCCCGGATCATCGTCTGACCTCCTCACGCTCCAGGGAATCCTCAGTCCTTGACCAGCGCTGTCAGTGTAGACGGAGTCCGCGCCGGCTGTCCATGCCGCTTCACGCCAGGGGCAACTTCTCGCGCACGCGCAGGGCCTCGACATTCTCCGGATCGAGACGCAACGCTTCCTCGCAGTCCGCCCGCGCCGGTTCGTACTCTTTCTTTTCGAGATACACCTGCGCTCGATGAACATACGCATCCGGGACGTGCGGACAGAGACGAATCGCCTTTGTCAGATCGCGCAGTGCCTTGTCGAGGTTTCCCTCCTCCCGATAAACCAGGCCGCGTTCGACCAGGGCGGCATCGTCTTGCGGATCCAGACGCAGGGCCCGGGTCAGATCGGCCAGCGCTTGGTTGCGCTCGCCGCGTTCGGCGTGCACCGCCCCGCGATCGCACCAGGCCGCGGCGAACTCCTCGTTTTGGCGAATCGCCTCGCTGAAGTCAGCCATCGCCTCGTCCAGTTTCCCTGCCTCCCGATGGACGCCGCCGCGCTCGTGATAGGCGACCGCCTTCTCCTCCTCAGTTTCCGCCAGACGGATCAGCGTCGCGCTGTCGGCCAGGGCGCTGTCGTAGTCGCCGAGATCGCAGAAGAAACCGAGCCGTTCGCGATAGGCGTCGAGAAAGTCGGGCCGTTGCCGCAGGGCAGCCGTGCATTCCGCTATGGCATGGCGCGCGTACTCCTCGTCCGCTTCCCTGGCGCTGGCGGCGACGTCCTCACTGATGGACCGGCTCGCGGGGTCCTGGCGGTAGCAATCGGCGAGCAACTGATAGAGTGCAGGATGACGCCGGCGCAGGGCGGCTGGCTGGAGGAAGAAGCACTCGGTTGCAACGGCAAAGAATTCGGCCCGGCTCTCCGCGCCGTAGGGATCGAGGAGCGAGGGCCTGCCGTGGTCGGCATCCGCGACGAGTTGTTCGTATTCGGGAACAACCACTTCTTCCCAGCGCTGCGCCAGGGCGGGATCGAGCAGCGGCGGCTTGCCGGCCTCGGGATCACCCAACTCGGCCAGCTTGTGTGCGAACTCGTGCAGGACGACGTTGGTGTCTCCGAGTCGCTTGCCTGCCCAGCGCGCGTCCCACCACGACAGGATGACAGGCCCGCCCTGGTAGGCCTCGCCGAGGTTGTAATGGACGCGGTCTTCAAGTCCGAGATCATCCTCCTCGACAGATAGAAATCCGCCCGGATAGATGAGGACCGTTTGCAGTTCATCGAAGTAATAATCGTCGAAGCCGAGGAGCAGCAAGGCCGCCTGCCCGGCGATGGTGACGCGCACCTCGTCGCTCACGGTCAGACCGGCGCATCCCTCCCAGAACTTCTCGGCAATCAGCACGCGGACGATAGGGCGCAAGCGTTCCTGCTCCGCCTTGGTCAGCAAGCGGTAGAGAATGACCTGTTCGTGAAGCAGAGGGAGCCAGTTCTCGGGAAAAGGGCCATCGAACTGACGCCGGCGCGGTTTGCCGAAGGGGAAGACCATGACGATTTCACCTCTTGGGCGAGCCGCGCCGCGTGAGCGGCCGGGTGCGGGCCATCCTACCCGCTCGGGCTGGTATCGGCATCACCCCTCCACTACGATGCACTGAGAGGTCCTCTCGCTCAATCTGACGAAGGAGGCGTGCCGTGTCCTCGTACTGGCTGCGCGGTCTTGTTCTGTTGCTTCTGGCCGGCCCTCTCACCGCTCAGGCGCCGGCGCCCGACAAGAAGCAGGTCGCCGAATGGATCAAGGAACTCGGCGCCCGCCAGTTCAGCAAGCGCGACCGCGCCCAGCAGAAACTCTTCGAGGCCGGAGCAACTGCCGAGGACGCCCTGCGCAAAGCCCTCGAAAGCGACGATCTCGAGATCAAACGCCGTTCGCAGGACATCCTCAACAAGTTCAAGTGGGGCATCTATCCGGCGACGCCGAAGAAGGTCGTCGAACTGATCGAGCAGTACCAGTCTGCGGACCGGGCGGGCAAACTGGCCGTCGTGCAGAAACTCTTCGACCAGGGCGGCGCCGGTTGCGCGGCCCTGCTCAAGGTGACCGCGGCGGAAGATACCGAGGACTTGCGCCGCGAACTGTACCAGCTCATCTCGCGCGAGGCTGGCCGGGCGATTCCCGCGATGGCTGCCGAGGGCAACCACGCCATCCTCGAGTCGCTCCTGGAACTGACGCTCACCGGCGATCATACCACCAACCTGCCCAACTACACCGCCTTTCATCTGCTGCACGGCACCCTGGACGCGAAGATCGCCCAGTTCAAGAAGCTGGTGGATAACGACAAGGAAAAAGAGAAAGCTCTCGACGTGCTGTTCTTCCTCTATCGGGCAAAAGGCAACGTCGCGGCGGCGCGGGACGCCGCGACTCAGGCCCATCGGCCCGAATTGCTCACCGCGTTGCTCGAGGAACGCGGTCTGTGGAAGGACCTGGCCGCGAAAGAGTTCCCGATGGAGGCCCGACAGCCGGTGGAACGTCTCGGCTATCGGGCCGCCTATCTGCGTTTGGCCGGCAACATGAAGGGATTTGAAGTCACCGTGGCCGCCATTCGCAAGTTCGCCGGCGAACAGGAGGCGAACAGCCCCGATCAGTGGAACGCCGCCAAGATGCTCTTCCTCAACGCCCGTCCCGACGACGCCCTCAGTCTGATCGGCAAGGGCTGGACGGCGCCGATGAAGATCGAGATCCTCGTTGCCCAGATGAAGTACAGTGAGGCCCTGGAACTGGCGGAGAAGGCGACAGACGAGGTGCAGAAACAAGGGACGGGCCGCGAAGCCCTCGACATCCTGCGCGCCCGCACCCTCTTCTTCCTCGGCAAGAAGGATGAAGGCCGCAAACTATTCGCCTCCGTGGCCGACAAGGTCAAGCCCGGCAACGAGTACACCTGGTCGGAGGGGCTGATCGATGCGGCGATTCGTGTCGGTCTGAAGGAAGAGGCGTTCGAGTACTGCGCTCGCGCCCTTCAGGGAACACAGAACGGCTTCGCCCAGACCCGTCTGCTCAGGAAGCTGTTCAGCGGCCAGGAGGAAACGGCCCAGGTGTGGTGGACCGTCCTGCGCAAGAAGCAAGCCAGCGAGCAAGCGGCCGTCAGC
>JBBSDR010000932.1:0-3901 GCA_038240465.1 Gemmatales bacterium | reverse complement strand
GGTGCGGGGCGGGGTGTTTGGGGGGGGGGGGGGGTGGCCGCGGGGCTATACCGCCCCGGGCCCCCCAAGACTCCGGTCGCTTACGCTCCCGGCTCGCCTCAGAGTTATGCTTCTCAGTGGGACGACAGCAAGGATTGTATCCAGCGCAGGCCGGGTGGATGGAGAGAATCATCCCCGTTTTGGGAGGGCGTTGGCACTGCGTCAAGGACGGGAGACCGCCCTGCCTCCCCAGCTTCTCTTGCCTGCCCTTGCGGCACAAGCGGAAGCCCAGAGGCGATTGATTGCTCACGGAATGGCAGAGCGTCCTTGCGGGTGTGCAACCAGGCCGTGTAGAAATCCAGCAGAGGCGATTCTTCACTCAAGGCAACTGGAGGCTCCCATGATGCGAACCGCTCGGGTGTTGACCCTGGCCGTCGCTGCTGCGACCCTGCTCCTGTTCGGGGCTGGCCGCGCGGCGGCCCAGATCCCTGTCGTGCCGTCCTGCTACGCTCCGCCGGCGGTCAGCTACTACGCTCCGCCGGCGGTCAGCTACTACGCTCCGCCGGCGGTCAGCTACTATGCCCCGCCGGCGGTCAGCTACTATGCTCCGCCCGTCGCCTACGCACCGGCTCCGGTGACGTCCTACTACCCGGCCCCGGCCGTGTCCTACTACGCTCCGGCCGTGTCGTACTATGCCCCGGCGGTGTCCTACTACGCGCCGGGTCCCGTGACGACCACTCGCTATGGGTTGTTCGGCCGTCCGCGCGTCAGCACCACTTACTATCCGTGAGTGAACCGGGCGAGCGGGGCGTCTTGTATAAGCCCCGTTCGCCTGTTCTTTTCAGCCTCGAATGTCTATAACACAAGCTGTGTTCGGACAATCCATCGCGTTGCTTGCGTACCATTCGAGTGAGGGGGAGCATCATGGCAAAGGGCAATAACTCTCAGAACAAGGACAAGAAGAAAGCCAAGGCGGCGCCGAAGAAGGACAGCAAGTCGGCTCCCGAGAAGCCCGCAGCCCCGAAGAAGAAGTGACGGGCGTCGAGCGGTCCCTCGTGGAAGTGGAGTTTCCCCGGCTGGCTCAGGCCGGGGTTAGCAATAGCCCGGCCTGCACTTTCCCGATGTCGATCGAAAAATGTTGCCGGGCGCGAACCTTTTTCTCGTGCCATCCGAAGGAAAGGTGAGTATCCTCATCCTCAACTTTTCGATTGTCTGACGATGCGCTCTGTTTCCGATGGGGGTCTTCAGGACACTGCATGACTTTCTCGCGCGGCTTCTGGATCGTCCTCGCAACGAGCGTGGCCTTTGTCACGCTGGGCGAGAGTCCCTCCGCGCAAGCAAGCTGCGGCGATTACGTCGTGGTCGGCGATCCCCAACACAGCCCTCCCACTCCCCGACACGATCGGGCCGATGCCCCGCCGTCTTCCTCCTTGCCCATTCGCACGCCGTGCCACGGTCCAGGTTGCTCGCAACAGCAGTTGCCGCTCACGCCGCCAGCGTCCGTTCCGGTCCCTGCCGGTGAGGAAGACTGGGGGCAGACCAGCCGGATGCCGCGCGCAAATTCACTCGCGTTTGCCTCTTTCACTGCCGATTCAACGGCGTTTCATCCTCTCCGCGGCGCCACTTCGATCTACCATCCTCCGCGCTGACCGGTTCGCGCGGGTGCGATTCGACTGAGCCGGGCGGATTCCCCGTCCCGGTCGGCGCTCGTTCCCTCCCTGACGTTCTGTCCCGTGGTCGAACCATCCACCCTTTTGTGGAGAGCAGTCCCATGGCGCGGAAGCGTTCTGGTCCTACGCTCGTTGAGGTGCTGGTTATCATCGCCGTCAGCGCGATGCTGATCGTGCTACTGATTCTGACAGTCAATCGAATGCGGCAAACCCTCGCCCAGATTCCCCCGACGTCGGGTCCGCGCGTCCTCTCGCCTCAGGTCGAAAACGGCAAGCGAAGCGCTGCGCGACCCAACACGACGAATGGATTACCGGTCAACGTGGTGTCCATTCCTGGCGAAATGTGAGTAGCTGGCGGAAATACACGACCATCCAGGGCGAGATCAATCATGAAGACTTCCGGCCGGTGCAGGGCGGTGCAAGGCGCGCTGCTCCTACTCGTTCTGGTTCCACAAGCCGAGGCGGCAGGCAAGCGCGGCGTACTCGATCCGCTGGCCTATCGCGATGCGGCGGCCGCGTCGTGGACCGCGTCGTGGGCGGGGGTGAGGCGGCTCGAGATCGTCGAGATGCTGTCGGCCGTCCTCTCCGGCTCGGATTTGATGGAACCGGGCGATGCCTGGTTCCATCCCGCGCGGATGCGCCATGACTTCCAATGGCTGGCGCGGCGTTTCGACAAGAACGGCGATGGCCGAATCACGCCCGACGAGATGAAGGAGCATCCCGCTCTCTTTGCCCGGCTCGATCGCGATGGCGACGGCGTCATCACGGCCGGCGATTTCGACTGGACGGAGAAATCGCCGTTCATGCGCCAGATGGGCATGGTGCGGGGCTGGATGGCCCGGATTGACCGGAACAGTAATGGCCGGCTCTCGAAGCAGGAATGGCTCGATTTCTTCGAGAAGGCGGCCCGGGGGAAGGACCATCTGACGCCGGAAGACCTGCGCGAGGCCCTGATGGGAGTGCCGAAGCAGGCGGCAGGCAAACCGCAGGGACCGCCGCCAGCCGGGGCCATGCTCGACATCCTGATTCCCGGACTGCTCTCCAGCGAACTCGGCTCCTTCTTCGAGGGGCCGGACATCGGCGACCGCGCCCCGGGATTCACCTTGCAGACGCACGACGGCACGCAGACCGTCCGCCTGAGCGACTATCGCGGCAAGAAGCCCGTCGTGCTGATCTTCGGCAGCTTCACCTGAGGACCGTATCGATCCCAGTTTGGGGTCCTGGAAGCATTGAACCGGCGCTACAAGGATCGGGTTCAGTTCCTGTCGGTCTACGTCCGCGAGGCCCATCCGATCGAGGGCTGGCGTTCCTCCTCTAACGATAAGGCGGGCGTTGTCGTCAAGCAGCCGCGGAGCAAGAAGGAACGGGTCGATGTGGCGAAGTTGTGCTGCGCGGCCCTCGAAATGAGCATGCCGCTGCTCATCGATGAGATTGACGATCGCGTGGGGCATGCGTACAGCGGCATGCCGGATCGGCTCTACGTCATTGGCCGGGATGGCCGGGTCGCTTACAAGGGCGGACGCGGACCATTTGGCTTCAAGCCGGGCGAGATGGAGCAGTCGCTCATCATGACCCTGCTCGATGAGGAGCCGGCCAGGGCGCAGACGCGCTTGCCGCTGCAGAGGCGAGCAGCACGGCGTCAGCGTGCCGGTGAAGAGGCGAGCGGCACGGCGTCAGCGTGCCGGTGAGGAGGCGAGCGGCACGGCGTCAGGGTGCCGGTGAATCGCACAAACCGGCACGCTTACGCTGTGCCGCTCGCCTTGCCAAAATCCTCAATCGTGTGCCGTGCGGACTTCGACACGGCCAACGTGATCGAGGACCTTTTTCTCCGGCAGCGTGATAATCATTCGGAATGCATCGCCCTTCCTGCCGGTCACCTCTCCCTTCATTTCCTTGCACTTGGCGATCTTGGCCAGGAGGACGCCTTCGCGATCGAAGAAGCAGAACTGATAGTAACGGCCCTCGCGGATCGACAGGAATTGCTCGTCTTTCTGCTCCCTGTCCTCCGTGTACTGAAGGGTAAACGTGACCTCGTCCTTGCCGTCGTATGTCATCGACTTCAGTTCCAGAGGGGCCTGTCCCTCCTTCTTGAAGATGGAGAAGTCCCATTTCGCCTTCGGCACCGGCAACGCTCCCGGCGCGGGGGTGCCACGGAGCTTCGCCAAATCCGCCTTGAGTTTTTTGATCTCTCCCTGAAGTTTGGCGTTTTCAGTCTTGAGCTTCGCAATCTCTTCGGACGGCGCATCGGCGCG
>JBBSDR010000931.1:0-3904 GCA_038240465.1 Gemmatales bacterium | reverse complement strand
CGAGATCGGCCGCCGCCACGGCAGTTGCCTTCCTCAAGATGAGATCGCTCGTCGCTTCCGTTCGGCGTTTCGCCGTGAGGACGAGATTGATCGCGAACAGGACTTGAGAACGGACGAGCCGCGCGAAGAGCAGCGTTGGCGAAGAATCGTCGGCGCAGTGCTGGACGACGTCGGTGACGCCGAAGCCTGTTTTTCCGAGTTGTGGCAGCACTTCGCCAGGCCCCAGGCGTGGCGCTGTCTCGATGGCGCGGAACAAGTATTGGCAGAGTTGGCGCGGCGGGGCTACGCGCTCGGGATGGCCTCGAATTTCGACAGCCGATTGCGTGGTGTGGTCGAGGGATTGACGCCGTTGCAACCTCTGCGACTGCTGGTCATCAGTTCGGAAGTCGGGTGGCGCAAGCCAGCACGGCAGTTCTTCGACCGGGTCGTCCGCGCGGCAGCTGTGAGAGCGGAAGAAGTGCTGTTCGCCGGCGACGATCCCGTGAACGACGACGAAGGAGCGCGGGCCGCGGGGCTGAGTTCGGCGCTGCTCGGCGGCGCGGGTGGACCGCGCTGTCTCCTCGATCTGCTCGAACTGCTCCCTGGAAGCAGCGACACAACGTCGGTATCCTGAACAGTTGAAGAATTGCTGCGTTCAGCAGGCGAGCCGTCACGGGAGCTACAGCATCATGGGCGAGCAGAAGACACCACAGTCCGGCGCCTCCATCCTGGTTCAGTGCCTGATCAATCATGGAGTGGACGTCGTCTTCGCCTACCCCGGCGGCGCTTCCATGCCGATTCACCAGGCGCTCACGCACGTCAGCGACCGGCTGCGGACCATCTTGCCGCGCCACGAGCAGGGCGGTGGCTTCGCGGCGGAAGGCTACGCGCGCACCAGCGGCAAAGTAGGTGTTTGTGTCGCGACCAGTGGCCCGGGCGCGACCAACTTCGTCACCTGCCTGGCCGACGCCAAGCTGGACTCGACGCCCATCGTCGCCATCACCGGCCAGGTCGGCACGCCTGTCATCGGCACCGATGCCTTCCAGGAAACGCCGATTGTCGAGATCGCCCGTGCCATCACGAAACATCATTACCTCGTCACGCGCACGGAAGACCTGCCGCGCGTCATGAAGGAAGCGTTCCACATCGCCAGCACCGGCCGGCCTGGCCCCGTCATCGTTGATGTTCCCAAGGACGTGCAGACCAACAAGCTCGTCGTGCAAGACTGGGACCCGCCGATGAACCTGCCCGGTTATCGGCCCTTCCGCAAGGCGAGCCGGGATGAGTTGAAGCATGTCCTCGAGGCGGTGAAGGTGAGCCGCAAGCCGATCATCTACGGCGGCGGCGGCATCATCCACGCCAACGCCGCGCCGCAGCTCAAGGTGTTCGCCGAGCGGACCGGCATTCCCGTGGCCCTGACGCTGCAAGGACTGGGCGCTTTCCCGAGCGATCATTACCTGTGTCTGAACATGCTGGGCATGCACGGCACGGTCTACGCCAACTATGCGATCAACGAGGCGGACCTGCTGCTGGCCCTCGGCGTGCGCTTCGACGATCGCGTGACCGGCAAGGTGAGCGAGTTCGCCAAGCACGGCAAGATCGTCCACATTGACATCGATCCGTCGGAACTCAACAAGAACAAGGCGGCCCACATTCCCATCGTCGGCGACGTCGGCCAGGCGCTGACGGACCTGGTGGCGCTGCTGGACGAGGACCCGAAGGGCGCGGAGCCGCCGACGGTGCGGCACGGCGACTGGCTGCGGCAGGTCGAACACTGGCGCGAGACGGAGCCATTGCGCTTCCAGGAGCGCGACGACGCCATTCTGCCGCAGTATGCGATCCGGCGGCTGTGGCAGATGCTGCGCGACGGCGGCAGGCTGGACGACACGTTCGTGACAACGGGAGTGGGTCAGCATCAAATGTGGTCGGCGCAGTATTTCCAGTTCAACCAGCCGCGGCACTGGGTGACCTCGGGTGGCCTGGGATCGATGGGCTTCGGTCTGCCGTCAGCCATGGGCGTGCAGGCGGCGCATCCGGGCAAGCTGGTGATCGACATCGACGGCGACGGCAGTTTTCTGATGAACGTGCAGGAGTTGGCGTGCTGTTTCACGGAGAAGCTGCCGGTGAAGGTGTTCCTGCTGAACAATCAGCACCTGGGCATGGTGGTGCAGTGGGAGGACCGCTTCCACGGCGGCAACCGGGCGCACACCTATCTGGGAGCGGGGCCGGGCGAGGCGCCGTATCCGGACTTCGTGGCGATGGCGAAGAGTTTCCGCTGTGGCTCGCGGCGCATCACCGACAAGGTGGACGTGGAGCCGGCCATTGAGGAGATGCTGGCGAGCAAGGGTCCGTATGTGCTGGACATCATGGTGCCGTATCAGGAGCATGTGTTGCCGATGATCCCCGGTGGCATGACGGTGCGCGAAATGATCAAGGCGTGACTCGACCGTCATGGACGAACAAACGTGGCTGGAATCCATTGATTCAGCAGCAATGCTGGAGTTTGTCTGGCACTGGGACCAACTCTCGGAGCGAAAGCTCTGGTGGTTCCGGGTGATTTGCTGCAGTCGCATCCTTCGGCTGGCAAACGATGAAAGCGCCCGCGAGGCGGTGAGAGTAGCAGAAGCAATCGCGGAAAGGGAGGAAGAGGAAACCCGTCTCGAAGACATCGTCCACGGAATTGCCAGGGGAGGACACGACGCAACACAGGCGGCCGCGAGACAGGCATGCAGTGCGTTGCTGGAATGGAACGCAGACTTGCATGCGCTTCGTGCGGGACTCAACAACGCAGTCCTTTCCATTGGGTATGAGGTCGGCTACCGCGGACCAGGTGACGCAACCTGGGGACGACCGCGGCAGGAAGCCATGCAGCGGGAACGAGAAGTACACGCTGCACTCTTCCGCGAAATTGTCGGGAATCCATTCCAAGAAATCTCAATCGACCAGGAATGGTTCAGTTTCCGCAACGGGCTGGTCCGCACGATGGCCGCAATGATCTACAGCGACCGCCGGTTCGAGGACATGCCGATCCTTGCGGATGCTCTGGAAGACGCGGGATGCGATAGTGCGGACATCCTGAACCATCTTCGCGGACCGGGAACGCACGTTCGTGGCTGCTGGGCGCTCGACCTCATCCTCGGAAAGGAGTGAGCAAAATGATCCGGGTCATCAGTAATAATGGGGAACCGATCCAGGAGCCTGTCCTGAAGTGGACGGAGGTGACCGACCCAACAGAGATTGCTGAGGCTCGGGCGGCGAAGGAAGCGTTTGCACGCAACGCCGACTGGCTGCAGGGTCACTGGCCGGAACTACTTCCGGCGACCGGCAAGAGGTCAACTCCCCGGTGGGACAGGCGACTCGCCTGTCCGGCCAGGCGACACGCCTGTCCCACCGGGTATGTTTGAACCTGCCGCTCGCCTCCCCGCGCTTACGGGCAGTATCTTGCGGTGGCCGGGCAACAGCCGTTTCTCGCTGACTCCGTCGATGAGGCCCTTGCGCTTGCGAAGGCTGCGCATCCGGACGACCGGGGTGTCCTGATCCAGTATGTACTTCCTCCCGGTACGGTGCCCATCTATGGAATTCACGGGTAGTTGGCTGCCGGGTCTGGACGGCATCGTTCGTCCGATGGCCGGTTCGACGCCGATTTTGGGCGGGATAGATTCTAATCAGATCTCGGCCCCGCGAGCCTTCAGAAGAGCGCCAGCCGCAACGACTGGGCGCTCAACACCCGGACGACAATGGACTCCTCCTGCAATACCTTCTTCCTCCCACGGGATCTCGCATCTATGCGAATCGCGCTTCGAAGTTCTAATTCTGGCGAGCCCCGAGCGTAAGCGCCTGGTGTGTGCGGCCATCCGCCAGTCGCTCACGCGCCTGGGTCGCCCTATGGAGTGGGCGGCCAACCTCCCGGCGCTCACGCGCCAGG
>JBBSDR010000930.1:0-3905 GCA_038240465.1 Gemmatales bacterium | reverse complement strand
TGGGCAACGCAATATATAGCTGGGAATTGGCAAGGGCCGAACGCATCAACGCTCTCCCACAGCCGCGGCTGAGTACGACGTGTAAACATTTACATAATAAAGGGAGGGGGGGGAGGGGGTAAGTAAAATCGACGGGATCGCTCTCCTTGTTACGATCGCTCTGGTCGCCACGACTTCACGATTCGGAGAGTTTTCATGAACCGAACCGACGCTTACGCCCTGTTGACCGAGTATGTCACCGACCCGAGTCTCGTGCGTCATTGCTTATCTGTCGAGGCGGCAATGCGAGCGTATGCCCGCAAATTGAACGAGGATGAGGAGAAGTGGGGCATCGTCGGGCTGCTGCACGACTTCGACTATCAGCGCTGGCCCGAACCCGCGGACCATCCGCTCAGGGGGTCTGAGATCCTGCGCGAGCGCGGCTATCCCGAGGAGGTGATTACCTCGATCCTGACGCACGCCGATTATCTGTCGGACCGCTATCCGCGCGTCAACCGGATGGACAAGGCGCTGTATGCCTGCGACGAGTTGGCCGGACTGATCACCGCGACGGCGCGCTTGCGGCCGAACGGCATCATGGACCTGACGGCGTCGAGTGTGAAGAAGAAGATGAAGTCGAAGGGATTCGCCCGCAACGTCAACCGCGACGACATCGACCGCGGGGCGGCCGACTTCGGCGTCGATCTGACGGAACACATTCAGTTCGAGATCGACGCCATGAAGACCATCGCCGCCGAGTTGAACTTGCTCCAGGGCAGCGGCGGCGCGGAGGAATGACCGTCGTTCAGAGTTGCGCCTCGGCGATGAGGACGACCTCACGCAGACGGAAACTGCTGCAGCGTTCCTCACGGCCATTCTCGTCGAGACGATGAAATGCCAAAGCGGCTTGCCTCACCTTGTCGATGGCTTCCTGAGCGTCATCGTCCGCGGCCACCTTGATCGTCTTGTACTCCCAGTGGGTCGGCTCGGATGAGTGCCAGCGGAATTCGTAACGAACTTCGTAGATGCAGATCATGACGTGGCCTCTCCTCCGGCAGGCGATCGCTTTGAAGTGATTGTAGGAGGAGAAGCCCCCGCGGAAGGAGTCGAACCTTCACCGAAGGGTTCAAAGCCCTTCGTGCTGCCCTTACACCACGCGGGAAGTGAAATGTCGTGGACATGGAAGCGGAAGAGGGGGGAGTTGAACCCCCAAGGGTTGGTCCCAGCCGCTTTCGAGGCGGCTCCCGTCGCCTGTCGGTGTGCCCTTCCACAGTGAATCCGAAATCCGAAAGGAAGACAACGGAGGCTTCTTCGGCTTTCGATTTGAAGACTCTTTTACCCGCTGACTGGTTCGCGCGGAAACCCGGCTTGGGACCGACAGCGAAATAACTTCCCTCTTTCTTGCCGCTTGCGGCTTAGCGGACTGCTCGCTAAGCCGCAAGCGGCGGGAAGTTATTCCGCCGATTTCAAACGGGAACCGGTAACGAGTCGCCGGGCTTTCTGCTTGACAACACGATTCCCAAACAACACGATGCACTTTCAGTCATCTCAATCTCTTCCGGGAGTGTCGCGAACAGGAAACCGCCACGCAGAGCGGCGAGAGGAGACGATGTTCGATCCTGCTTCCGCCGATGTTAATTTCGCCCGCGGGTCCGCACAGGCGCACGAGCGGGTCGCCGAGGAAGTGACGCGGCTGATCGCGGCCGTGGCCCTGGCCGACGAAGGCTTCCCGGATTCCGCTCAACTGCCCCGGCTGGCTCCGATTCCTCACAACCATCTCGGCCACAACGTCCTGCTCGACTACAAGACCCTCGCGGCGATTCTCTGGGGCACCATTGAGGACATCCAGAAGACGATCGCGAAAAACCCGTGGAACGTGCTGGCTCCCGTTCTCGGGTTCCTTGCCGGCGCCCTCGCTCTGGCTGCGGCCTTTCCGTTCATCAAGTTCTATGCGATCCTCGTCGGCTTCGTGCTGGGTATGGTCGTCTTTCAAGCCTTGCTCCCGGATATCGAGCAGATCATCGCCGACATCCGCGCCCGCAATATGCAACTGCTTCTGGCAGGCAACTTGCCTCCTTCGGCAACCGCGTTCCTGCACAAGCTGTCCCGGCCGCTCGCCGAATGGGGCGATGGTGCGCTCGGCGAGAAGAACTGTCCCGTCCTGGTCATCACGGACGACAATCAGCCTTTCCCGGGATATGGCCGGCATCAGGCGCGACAGCTTTTCGTCTGCCGGCCGGACGACGAGAAGGAATTGCCGGCCGTGTCGCCGGAGTCCCTCGAAGCGGCCGTGCGGGCGACGCTGCTGGAAATGGGCGCCAGTTCCGGCATCGCCTGCGTCTCGTCGGGGCGCGTCGTGCTGATGGACGGCCGATCGCTGCGAAAGACCAGCCCCTGGCTTCGCCAATCGGCCGCGAGCAAGCATCCTCTGCTCGCCATGGTCCGCGGTCCCGATCGGCCCCTTCCTGGCGAGGGCGGGCCTCCCCTGTTCATCGACGCCGACGACATGTCCCGAGTCCAGGAAATCGATCCGGAAGCGTCGGTGCGCGTCTACACCTGCGTCCAGGCTCTGGTTCCCGAATACCTGATGTGCGTCACCTTTTTCATCCGCACGTTCCTGTCGGGCAACTCGGCCAGTTGCGAGGTGTGTGTCTCCACGCTGGGGCCTCCCAGGGGCGACTGGAACTACATCCGCGGCCGGCTGAGCCTCTACGAACGCCAGAAGAAGAAGAGCGCCGGCAACTCCAAGATCGATCGGGAGCAACTCCAGAAAGCCTCGGCGCTGGGCCTGCGCCTGTTGCGCATCCGGCTGATCCTGGAGAACACCTCGGATACGTTCAAGAGCAAGCAGAAGCACGGCGAGGTCCACAAGCTCGACCCGTTCGACCAGGAAGCGCGCGAACACGAACAGAAGGAGATCAAACAGATTGCCGAGAACAAGGAGATGTGGGCGGGCATCTTCACCGAGCAGATCAACTGGCGCGAGTGGAACTCACTTACTTTCACGACGGACTTTTTCGGCAACCCCGAATCGCGTGCCGTGGTCCAGACGCTGTACGATCGCATCTGCCGTTCGGCGCTGCTGCGTCTGAAGGACCTGGGATTCGACATCAGCGACTACAAGGACGACAAGGGCAAGTTCTCGCTGCGGGCCGACAAGATCGAACAACTCGTCGTCGGCGAACGTGTCTACATGGAGAAGAACGCCGAGAAGAATTCGGCAAAGCCCAAGGAAACGGACAAGACGGGAGAGTCCGAATGAAAGTCGATATCAAGGCCGGCCAGATCGGTCAGGTCATCAATGGCGAAACAGTCCATGTAGCCGGCCCGCGAGTCGAGGAACCGGCCGGCGCCGGTGCATCGGCCTCGCAACCGGAGACGTCCCCAAACGAATCGACTCCCGGCGCGGATTCCTCGTCGCCGGCGGGATCGCAGCCGGCGCGGCATCACATCTTCATCAGCTACAGCCACGCGGACCGACCCTGGGTCCAACGGCTGGAGAAGGTGCTGGCGCCGCTGTTGCGTGCGCGGGCACTGAGCATCTGGTGGGACCGGGCCATTCAGCCGTCGGAGAAGTGGCAGCAGGAGATCGACGCCGCGCTGGCCTCGTCGCGAATCGCCGTGCTGCTGGTGAGTCCGAATTTTCTCAACTCGGACTTCATCGTGAACTGCGAGTTGCCTTATCTGCTCCAGGCGGCCGAGCGCAAGGAAGTGCGTCTATTTTGGGTGCTGGTGCAAAACTGCCTGTACAAGCACACGGAGTTGCGGCACTACCAGGCCGTTCATGACGTGTCGCGTCCGCTCAACGCGCTGAGCGAACCCGAACTGGACGATGTCTTCGTGGCGATTGGCGAGATACTCGCGGAGGCGGCAATCGCACCGTAGGACGGTTTTCTGCACTCTTGGTTGGCCGCGACGCGAGTCTT
>JBBSDR010000929.1:0-3906 GCA_038240465.1 Gemmatales bacterium | reverse complement strand
AGTTCTGATTGACGGGCAGCCGCTTGAGCATTACCTGGGAGAGGTCATTCGCGTACCCACGGAGCAGGAACAGCACGAGACTGGTCTCATGCTGGCCAGTGTTTTCATCACCATCGGCGATGCCGGCCCAACTTCGGAGAAAACAGACGATCGCGCCCGTCAGGCGGGAAAGACCGTCCTTCCGCTGGCGGCGACCGGCGGTGGTGCGCGGTACTACCACGCGGCGATCCTCGACACCTGGGAACGGTCGCCCGTTCGCACGCTCACCCGGCAGGACTTCGAGCGGCTGGCGTCGCCGCTGGGTGACGGATCGGAGTTACGACATCTGTTGCAACTGGCTCTGACTTCTCCGAACGAGAAGGCGTGTTTGGGACCGAAGATGTGGGTCCTTGTTGCCGGGACGGCCCGAGCAACTTTGCAGGAGCCGTTACCACAAGCCTGCGAGCAAGTCGGCCGGTTGCTCGCAGAGGAAGGCTATGGGTTGATCACAGGCAGTGCGGTGGGAGTTGACATGCTGGTCGGCCGTGTCTACGTCAGCGCTCTGCACGAACGAGGAACACTGGACCCTCTCAAGGCATACCGGCAATTCCTGGCGCCTGGGCAAGCGCGGTTCGTGGAAGAAGGCGAGATCGAGGTTATTCCCCCCAAGGATCGGTTTGAGTGTCATCTCATCGAAGCCGATGCCGTCCTCCTCCTTGGCGGTGCGGGCGGCACCCGCCTGATTGCCGAGGCTGCGCTGAAAGCAGGCAAGCCTGTACTCCCACTGGCATCGACGGGCGCCTATGCCGAGATGCTGCACGGAGAACTGCTCGATCGCAGCGACGGTCAGGCCGTCGAACCATTTTCACGAGAAGAATTTGCTCTACTGGCTAACCCGCCAGGTGACGAACTGCGAGACCTGCTGCGCATCGTCCTCGAACGTCCTCGAGCGGAAATGAAAGCGGTAGATCTGGCAGCGATCCGCGAGGTCAAACTGCGCGGCGGCATCCTCGAACAGTCCCGAACGGAAACGGCAGAAGAACCTCTCCAGAACAGTCCTGAAGTCTTCATCAGTTGCTCTCCAAGTGATGAAGCACGCGCCCAGGAGATCGTTCACCTTCTTGAGTCGGCTGGTGTTTCCGTCTGGATCTCGATGGACCAGAAGCCCACGGATACATCCTGGATGGAGGCGGTGGTCCAGGCCATCAAGGGTTGCAGGGTGGTGCTGGTACTCTGCTCGGATGCGGGCGTGCAGTCGAGATCGGTTCGCCAGGAGGTCGCTCTCGCCAGCCGAGAGCAGAAGACTGTGCTGCCGTTGATTGTGTCAGAACCGAGCAATCTGGTCGATCTCGCCTACTTCCTTGGTCACCTGCAGCCCCTTCGCGTAGTGGGTCGTCCTGTGTCGGACTGGATACCGGAATTGCTGGATTTACTGGAGAGGGCCGGCGTCAAACATCATCCCCCTCACGAGGAAACCGGCCAGCCGCGACAGAACGGCCCACTGGACCTTGGCAACGGTGTGCTGATGGGCTTCGTCTGGGTGCCGCCCGGTACGTTCTGGATGGGTGGAGGCGGTGGCACTCCAGGCGAAAGACAGGTGGAGATTGCGGAAGGATTCGCACTGGGTATCCATCCCGTGACGCAAGAGCAGTGGCAGGCAGTGATGGGCAGCAACCCTAGCTGGTTCTCCCGAACCGGCGGGGGCAATGATAAGGTCAAGGACATTCTCGACACGGACCTGTGGCAATTTCCAGTGGAGTATGTGGCGTGGGAGGATATCGTCGAGTTCCTTGTGAAGCTCAACGAGAGAGCGCGGGCGACCGGATGGTTCTACCGCTTGCCGACCGAGGCGGAATGGGAATATGCTTGTCGAGGAGGGGCGACTTCCATCGAGGACTGCTCCTTCCACTTTTACTTCCATCGACCCACCAATGATCTCTCATTGGAGCAGGCCAATTTCGACGCGACCGATCCCGACGGCGAGGGCGCCAAGGGCGTGTCGATGGCTCGGACGACGAAGGTGGGTTCGTATCGCCCAAACTCTCTCGGCTTGTACGATATGCATGGCAATGTCTGGGAGTGGTGCGGCGATTGGTATTCGGCGGACTCATACCGGGCTGCTCGGGGCGGTAGTTGGGACCGCAGTGGGTCGGGCTGCCGGGCTGCGTCACGCGAAGGATACGGATCATTGTACCGGCGATACCGTCTTGGGTTCCGTCTTGCCCGAGTTCCGTCCAGCAGCTAGCCAGGCAAGCGAGCTTGAACGGCTGTTGAGACCGGAGCGACAGACAGAGATCCTGTCAGGCGGGTGCCTGGCCGTTATCACTGGATGCCGGCGGCGACGCCGGAGGAATGAGTTCGGGAAAGTGGATCGGGGCAATGCGAATAACGCGATCCGCGTCGGGGTCGCCTGTCGCGCGCTTTCCTGCCCTGAAGGGGCAAGACATGCCAGCCCAGGGCATCGCCCTGGGAAGGGACGAGGAGCAAGAGAGGCTGCCCTGAAAGGGCGCAACAGGCCACCCAGAGAGGCAGTCTGTTGCGCCCTTTCAGGGCTTGATCCTCATTGCCTTCCTGTAACCAGGGCGTTGCCCTGGGCTGGTATGTTCCAGCCTTTCAGGCTCAAAAGCGGAACATGGGTTACGCCCTAATCGGAGTCCGTGTCGCTCGACCGATCGAGTGGTTGCCGATAAAATAACGACAGTCCCAACGCTGCCTCCGAGGTGACCGATGACAAGCCTGGCTGATGGACTGCCCCCAGAAATCGCCCGCCAGATCCACCCTGACTGGCGCAAAAATGAGGCTGAGTACTGGGCGGCCCGCGACCAACTGCTCAACCAGCATCAAGGTCAGTGGATTGGCTTTGCGGATGGCGTGGTCGTCGCTCACGGCACTCGTCCTGTGGCCGTCTTTCATGCCGCGCATCAGGCGGCCAAGCACCCCTATATCATCTGCGTCGGCCGCGAAGACGAGCCGTACAGCATGCGTCGCGCCAGCTTCGCCTACGATGCGAGCTATCCCGGCGAAGCGCTTCCGGTGATACGCGCCGAGTTTCGTCAATTCAGCGGCGTTTCCGGTGTGGTGTTAGATCACATCATCCTCGATACAGGAGCGGACACCACTGCCCTGCCCTGGGCGGACTGCCAGCAGATGCAGCTTGATCCTGCTCAGGGGGTGCCAGGCTTGATCAGGGGAGTCGCTGGCGGATCGGCGACCATGCTCGGCTTCCTGGTATGGGTCCATCTGGACGGTCAAGACTATCCCTGCCAACTGCACGCGGATTTCGTGGGTACAGAGCGGATCCTGGGGCGCGACGTTTTGAACTCCCTGGAGGTGCTGTTCCGAGGGCCGAGCGGTGAAGTCGTTGTCAATCCCTGAGAAAGGGAGGAGGACTTCTTCCGCTTGGGCCGCTTGATGAATTGGGTCCATAGCATTCGCGCGTGCATTCCCTGCGCGCCCGGCGTATCATTTCCCCCATCGACATTCACCCGCCTTGAGGAACTCTCCATGAGTGACCATCTCGATCGCCGGAACCTCCTCGTCGCCGGCGCCGCGGCCGCCACTGGCCTTGCCCTCGTTGAGGCCGCCTCGGCGCAGGCGCCCGGCAAGACCGTCGAGGACAAAACCACAGCTCTCAAGATCACACGGCTTCGCGGTCTGCCCGCTGGACCGAAAGCCTATATCAAGATCGAAACCAACCAGAACATCACCGGCTGGGGCGAGATCACCGGACTCGATCCGAAGGTCGCCATCGCGCTCGCCGAATCGCTGTTCGAGCTGCTCAAGGACGAGAACCCGACTCGCATCGAGCACCTCTGGCAAAAGCTCTATCGCGCTCATCGCGACATGCGCGGCGGGCCTTTCATGACGCACACCATCTCGGCCATCGACATGGCCCTGTGGGACATCACCGGCAAGGCGTGGGGCGTT
>JBBSDR010000928.1:0-3907 GCA_038240465.1 Gemmatales bacterium | reverse complement strand
GTCTGTCCCTGGTCCCTGCCCATCTCCGCCCCCAACTTGACCGGCCGCGTCGAGTCGTCGGTCACTTCAAAGAAACCAACCGTGACCCAGGCGGCGAACACATTGCTGCGAACAGTCGCCTGATTGCAGATTTTAGTGAACAACTCGTGTTGGCGGTAGGGGTGATCCTCGCCGGGGACCTGGAACAGGCGCGGCAGCGCGGTGCCGTCGCCGGGCAAGGCGTCGGCCTGAGGGTCAGCCGCGCGCAGCAGCGTGTCGTTGATGCCGGTGCCTCGTCCAGGGTGCTGCGGATCGGGATTGTCCGGGCCGTCGGGCAGAGAGTAGCCGGCGCCCAGCCCCAGGAACGGCCGATCCGACGGCCCGAGACCGCCGCCCGCGGCCAGCCCTGGAGTCCGCGAGGCAATCATCTGATTGAACATTTGCAGCACGTTGGCCCGCGTGAAGTTGGGGCCGTTGGCCGTCTGAGGGTCGCACAGCGCCAGAAAGACTTCCGGGTCCCAGACCGTATTGAGATTGATCCGCCCTGACACCCGGCCTCCGGACGGAGTCGAGTAACCGTCCCGGCCGCGCGCCTGGACGAACTCCAGCAGGCGATACAGACGCCGCGCCTGGTCGAACCAGGGGGCCATGTGCTGAAACTTGCTCTCCGAGCCGCGTCCACCCTGGATGAATCGCTGGGTGAGCTGGTGCGGCTGGCAGCCCGAGACGTGCAGCAGTTCGGCCGGGCCGATCAACTCGCGGTCGAGGTGGACCAGCCAGTCGTGACCGCCGTTCGCCGTCCCGGGATTGTTGGCCCTGCCGAACGTGTGCTGCGTCAATTGCGCCGCGGCGGACGACACCTGATCGGCCTGCTGATCCACGACAGAGGCATAAGGCTGCAGCTTGCCGCGTGAGGCATAGGCTGAGGTAGAGGCGTTGTCGCGCAGAGGCACCCGATCCAGGTAATCGACGGTCAGGTACGGGTTGAACCAGGGATTGGGCTGGGCCTCGCCGCTGGTGTCAACCTTCGTGGGATCGGGATCGAAGGGCAGGTGCGGATTGGCGAGCCGGCGCAGCAGTACCGTCAGGCCGGTGTCGCGCTCCTCCGCGTTGTCCGGCGCAAACGTGTGCTTGTACTGCAGGTTCGCGGTCCGCAGCCAGGGCGTGCGGCCCGGCACCGTCCCCTTGGGGGAAGGGGTCAGCGTGTTGCGGGCATCGGTGCCGGGCGGGCCGAGCAGGAAGTATCCGTGTGCCGCCAGCGAGGGAGAGGACCCCGCCTGCAGCTGGCCGTCCATCTGCCGCACCGGCATGGCGAAGTCGCCATCCGCCGTGGCAGTCCGGACATTGTCGGGAGTGCCGAGGACGTTGTCGTTGAGAGGCCGATTGGCCAGTCCCGTCGCCAGCACGACCTGGAACGGCGCGTAGGCGTCCTTCTTGTTCGCGACCGACTCGGCCACCGCGTCGGCTCGAAAGAGGACTGGGAAGCCGTCCTGGGGATGCAGCGGCTGTCCCGCGGCAGGAACCTGGAAGGGATTGTTCAGCTCCACCCAGGCGCGCACCGTGGCGGCGCGGGTCGGGTCCTTCGGGTCAGGGGCCTCGTATTCCGCGAGGACTTCGTTGACGACCACATGAGGCAGTTCGGTGCCAAAGACCCAGTATCGGGGCAGTCCGGAATTGGCCGCGGGCGGAGTGCCGGTCTTCTCCAGTTCGCCAGCGTCGAAGGGCTGGAACTGCGCGTCCGAAGCCGTGTAGAAGTTGAACGGCGTGCTGATGTCGTCCTCGTCGATGAAATCGACAATGTTGACAGCGAGTTGGGCCAGCCAGCGGCGCACTTGCAGTTCCTCCGGCGTCGGCTTGTTCACGATCTGTCCCGAGCGCGGCACCCCGGTGACGCTGAGCAGGCGGTTGTAGACATCGTCGGCGAGTTGCTGGCGGTCGCGCTGGGCCTGCAAGAACTGGTCGGCTCGTGCGGGGACATCGAAGCGCTGGCCGTAACTCTCGGGCGTTTGTGGCGAAGGCAGCGGGTAGGGCGTCAGCGGCCGGTTCAGATCGACCCGGCCCAGCGCCGGCGTGCGCGCCCGCCAATCGACGCCGGGACTGGAAGCAGGCAGCAGCGGCGTGCCGAAGTCACTATCGGCGGGGACAGGGCCAGCCCGCAGAGTCAACGAAGGAAAGGCCAGCGCCGGCCCGAACGGCGCCCGGTCCGGAGCGGTACGCGAGACCGCATACCTCGACTGCGCGGGGTCGAACATCCAGGGGCTGAGGCCGGGAGCGTCGAAGTCCGCGGAGAGCGTGGTCACCATCCGCCGCACTCGTGCGTCAGCAAAATTCCGCGGACACAGCCGCCACAGTGGCGAGGATGGCTCAAGCTGGCCGGAAAGGAGCAACGTCGCCAGGTCCGCCGGGGTGAATGGCTGGTCGTCGCCGCGCGGCTGATCGACGTTGAACAGGACCGGATGCTCCCAGCGCTCGCCCAGCGGCAGAGCGCCCGAACCATTGTCGTACCCCGCTGGAAAGGCGGGGAAATTGCGCCGGGGCAGACCCGCTCCGGGTAACTGGAACGGGCTGAGAGTGGGAGAAAGGCTGTTCCCGTTGACCTGGCAGGCATCGTAGTCCGCCTGGGCATAGAAGTGGAATAGTTGAGCAAAGGGAGCCAATCCATCCTGGCTGCCCGGTCTGCCGTCGGCCCCATAGCGGCCCGCCTGGCCGGGACGCCCCAGGAGCAAGTTGGGCCATTCATCGACGCCGTTGTCCTGCTGGCCCAGGACGCTGCCGAGGTTCACTTCCCACGGACCCCAACCCTGGTTGGAGACGTGGACGGGACGGCCGTTGGCATCGCGGCCGCGAGCGTTGCCGTGGACATTCAGGTTCAACCGACCGCCGAGGTCCATGACGAGCGGCGCGAACAGGGGCTTGAACTTGCGGCCATCGCGACTCTGCATGACCGGGAAGTTCAAGTCCATCCAGATACTGTCGTAGCCGCCCGGCGTGCCGCGCAGGTTCTTGACGTCGCCGGTGGCATCGCCCGGATACGGAAAGCCTGGACCCATGTCAGCCGGCCGGGGACGCAGAATCAGATACTTTCCCTGAGCGTTGGTCCAGTTCGGGTTGGTCGTGTCGTTGAGTGCCTGGCCCGGATTGAACAGCCAGGGACGATGGAACGACGGCGTCAGGACGGTCCCATCCGCCTTGATGGCGGCCAGGAACATATTGTTGAGGTCCGGGTAGGTGTAGGGGACGTTGAAGCCGCCGGTGAACGGGCCGCGCGCGCCTGTCAAGTCGCGGCGCCAGCCGATCCGCTCCGGGTCGCGCAGAAAGTTGTCGCCGGGGAAATAGGCGTAGTTGACCAACTGGTAATCGTCGAGTCCCGGAATAGGGCTGACGCTGTGGAGCCTGCCCGTGCCGTTGAACGGCGTGGCATTGGTCCCCTCGTCGTGGTAGCCATACAGCAGCCGGGCCAGGCTGTGTCCGCGCAGGGACGAATACACGCCGGCCGAGTCGTCCGGCACATCGTAAACCAACTGGCCGAAGAAGTAGCTCGCCAGCACTTCGGGCGACACGTCGGCGGGGGCGGAATCGCCCGCCTCGCGGAAACGCCGCGAGGCAGTGGCAGATCGCTGGGCATAGAGGACCGCCGTCAGCCCGACGACGGCGAACAGCGTCAACAGCGTCAGGACGACAAGCAGGATGACCCCGCGTCGCGGCTTCTGAAGGTGACTGTTTGGGCAACGAGCCATGCGGAAACCCCTGAGATCCGGAGACAATTGGTTGAATGTACACAGTTTGCGGAAGCCAGGCAAGAAGAAAGTTATCGTGTGTCAGGCGAGCCGGGAGCGTCAGCGACCGGAGTCTTGGCGTCTCTGAAGTCTTGGCGAGCCGGGAGCGTCAGCGACCGGAGTCTTCGCGTCTCTGAAGTCTCGGCGAGCCG
>JBBSDR010000927.1:0-3910 GCA_038240465.1 Gemmatales bacterium | reverse complement strand
CAAGGACGAATTCCTATCGGCCCCTTGTTTCCTTGACAATACCTCATCCATCGCAACCGCGGTCGAAACGAGCCGTGTCGAAGCAATGCGGCGCGATCGTCCTCAATAATCCGCGATGGACCAGCCGCAAAAAAGGGCGCGATCGAAACGGCATGGGGAACTGTTATGGTAAGATCAAAATCGATTGGTGGACATCGACTACCCCTCTGCAACTACAAGGTTCGCACTCGCCCGGGTTCTTCCTTGCTCGGATCTTCCGCCAGGGGGTAGGATCGATGATGCTTCGCTCCTTCCTGCTGGAGGTGGACCGCTCGTGGACAGCATCCTTTGCACTCACTGTCATCGTTCGCTGACCCTCAAGGAAGCCCTGTCGGGGAAATGTCCTGTTTGCGGAGCACTCTTGCCCGGCTCCGCTCCCGCGCCAACGCCTCCCCCACGCTCCACAACAGCGGCATGGCTGCTTGGTGGGTTCGTCCTTCTTTCCATCGTCGGTGTGGGCGTCTGGATCTTCTCGACAGAAATCGGCCAGGAGAAGAACACGAAACCTCTCGTCGCCAAGGCGAAGGACGACAACCCCAAGCCGAACCCCGAGGCGGCGAAGTCCCTCGCTGCGGTGCAGCCCGTGCCGCCAGGCAGCAGCAAGGGACCGCCGAGGGACAACTCCGCAGTCGCCAGAAGCAAACCCGATGACAAGGTCATCGTCAAGCCGCCGAAGGTCGTGGAGGAACTGGCGGCGATCGATCTGGAACAACTGCGAACGCAGCGGACGCTCCGCGAACTGGACCTCGAAAAAACGAAGGTCACCGCGCATGACCTTGAGCAACTGAAGGGCCTCGGCGAACTGCGAAACCTCAGCCTCAAAGGGACACGCATCGCCGGGCCGGGACTGGAACATCTGCGCGGACTCAACCGGGTGGACCTCAGCAATACGCCAATCACCGACGCCGGCCTGGCTCATCTCAAGGGACTTGGAGAACTGCGCGAGGTGGTCCTTCAGGGGACGCGCATCACCGGTCCCGGCCTGGCCAACCTCAGCGGCGTCACCAGCCTTGACCTGAGCCAGACGCCCTTCGCCGATGCGGGGATGACCCATCTCCGAAGGTTGAGCCAGTTGCGCGTGCTGATTCTGCGCGGCACCAAAGTCACGGGGCCTGGACTCGAGAAGCTCGCCGGACTGTCCCGGCTGGACCTCCGCGATACCCCGATCACCGACAGGGGACTCATCTACCTTCGACGATTGACGGAACTGCGCGATCTCGATCTGACCGGAACCAAGGTGAGCGACAAGGCAGTCGATTCGCTTCAGCGCCTTCGCCCCGACCTGAGAATCACCCGCTGATCAGCGGCGCACATGGCTCGACGAGGGCTGCGTGCCTCGGCCAATCACGTCCCAGACCTGGCGCTTGCCGATGCCGGCGATGTCCACCTGACGCGGACTGTCCGGCTGATAGAGAAAGCGCTCGCCGACCTGCTCGTATGTCTCCTGGCTGATGCTCGGCACCTCCGAGGACGCGCGCCGCATCAGGCTCGCCACCAGGTTCATCGGCGGCCCCACCGCCGCGAAGCTGACCTTGCGATAGGTGCCGATGTTGCCCAGGAACACAAAGCCCGAGGCGACGCTGATCCGCGCCGGTAACAGCTTCAGTCCGAGAATCAGCCGTGGACGGTTGAACTCGGCGATCATCGCCTGCAAATCCAGGGCGGTCTGCACGGCGCGATCGGCGTGGCCCGTCTCGCGCAGCAGGGCCATGAAGCCACCGCCGAGGTAGTTCAGCACCTGGGCGCGCGAGCGGTCGAGCAAACCCTCCAGTTCCGCCAGCAACTGGTTGAGCGTGTTCATGACGCTTTCCGGGTCCAGCCCCTGACAGTAACTCTCGAAATCGACCAGTTCCAGGCTCAGGATGGACACCGGCTCGCTGACGCCGCTGCACAGCGAGGTGGTGTCGTCCGGCGCGCCGTGGCCGCGCACCCGGCGGAAGATGTGCCGCCAGTGGGCCTCCTCATCGATGGATTTCAGCGCTTCCTCGATCCGCTCGACCAGCTCGCCGCGACGGCACGCCTCGGCCCGCAGCAGGGCGTCCTGCAAGGCACGCACCACAAGCCGGCCCGGCGCTTTCGCCTCCATCATCGCCCGGGCCAACTCGAACTGCGTCCGCGTCGCCTCGATCGGCAGATTCAAAGAATCGAAGTGCAGCAGGGCCTGCCGCAACAACTGCATCGCCTCATCCATCCGTCCCTGCGCTTGCCGAACGCGAGCCAGGAAGCGCTGGACTTCCGCCAGTCCTTGCGTGTGGCCGGCCTCGCGCAGCAACTGCTCGCCGCGCTGCAGATGCTCCTCGGCTTCCTCGATTTTGCCATCGTACAGGCGGGTCAGGGCGACGTACTTGCGCGCCCGTCCCTCGGGGACAGCCAGGCCGAGGCGCTGATAGGTGCCGACCGACCAGTCGAGATACTCCCCCGCCTGCTTGAACAGTTTCCGCGCCGCCGCCTGCTTGCCGGCCGCGACCTCGCGCTCTCCCCGATAGAGGGCCACCCGGCCCAGGTGATTCAGCATCCGCGCCTGTCCCACTTCATCGCCGATGCGCTCGGCCACGAGCAGGCCTTCTTCCAGTTGTCCCTCGGCACGGTCGAACTGTTCCCACTCGATGGAGAGCCGGCCCAGTTCCTCGTGGGTCAGCACCAGTCCCTTCTCGTCGCCGGCCTGCTGCTTGCAGGCAAGGGCTTGTTGATAGAACTCCGACGAGGCCAGCAGATTGCACTTGCCGGCGTAGACCCGGCCCAGCGCATCGAGGACGGAGCCGGTCAGGAAGTGATCGCGTCCCAGTTGCTCCAGGGCGTGATGCAGCAGCGGAATAGCCTTTTCCCAGCCGCCCTGGCGCGACAGGATGAAACCGCGCAGGTAATCCAGCACGCCGTCAAGGACCCGATCCGGCGCATGGTCAATGGCCGCGGCCGCCTCGATCTCCCTGGCGCCTCGGGCCATCTGGAACTGGTGCAGCGAGATGACGGCTCGCCTCTCCAGTACCCAGGCGGCCAGCAACGACAGCAGCGGTTCCTCGTGAAACCGGCTGAGGACGGCCTCGTGAACGCTTGCATCGCCGTCGAGCCAGCGCTCCAGCAGTTTCAGGTCCTCCGCCTCCAGTTCGCTCGCCGCCGCCAGACACTGCTTGATTGCGGCAAGGCCGCGTTTCCAGCTATCACAGCGGCGGAACTCACGCAGAAGGGCGTCGAACAGCCGGCCCGTTGGCGTCGTCGGAGCGATCGGCACAGCGGCGATGGTGCGGCCGGCGAGGTAATCGTCGAGAGCGCCGGCGAACTCGCTCATGCTGCTGAATCGCTCGCCCGGCTGCTTGGCCATCGCCTTCAGACAGATGGCCTCAAGGCGGAGGTCGGCGCCTGGCCGATGCGACGAGGGTGCGGGGGGATCGTTGTGAATCACCTGCACGAGAATGCTCATCGCGGGACCGCCGTACGGGGTGCAGCCGGCGAGCAGTTCGTAGAGAATGACGCCGAGACTGTAGATGTCGCAGGCTGGCCCCATCGCCGCCGCATCGCCCAGCGCCTGTTCCGGCGGCATGTAAGCCGGGGTGCCGAGGACGACTCCCTGGCTGGTCCGCGTCGCCTCTTCGCTCTCGACGCGGCGGGCCAGGCCGAAGTCCATGATGACCGGTTCGCCGTGGCGGTCGATCATGATGTTGGCCGGCTTCAGATCGCGATGGATGATGCCCTGGCGATGGGCCTCGTCGAGAGCCTGGGCCAGGGTGCGGATCATTTCGGCGATGCGGCGCGGCTGAGCGCCGATCGGTTCGATCTGATGGGAGAGCGCATCGCCCTCGATGTAGGCCATGGTCAGGAAGTGCTGATCGCCGAGCGAGCCGACATCGAAGACCTGGCAGATATTGCGATGATT
>JBBSDR010000926.1:0-3911 GCA_038240465.1 Gemmatales bacterium | reverse complement strand
GGGGGTTGTGTTGGTGGGGGGGGGGGGGGGCGGACGTCGTGGGCGCGCGCTTTTTTGTTACGGGGTGAAACCCGGCCCGGTTTGTTTTAGGGGCCACGGCGGTTTGGGGGGGGGGGCGGGGCGCGCGCGCCCCGCCCCTACCCGGCAACCCCGATCCAAATTGGATATGCGAACAATTTTTACTCGTGCTTTGAGTTTTTTTCTATGACCTCTTTTTTTCTATGATCCTCAGGTCGTGACTTGAACCCAGCCCGATGCGCCGGACCCTTGCTGGCGCGTTTTGAAGTTGCGCTCTGAGACGGTCTGTTTTACTTTGGAGTGCGGCGATCTTCGCCGCTTTGGTATTTCTCTCTTCTCGGCTTCTGCCCATGTTTGGTGCGCCGGATATGCTCGCAGCGCAGAAGAAAAAATACCAAAGCGGCGAAGATCGCCGCACTCCACAGTGAAATCCCAACCCCAGCGCAACTTCAAAACCGGCGCGTCGGGCTGCATTCGTTTTCCGAAGGCGCTCTTGGGAGTGTATCCGCATTCGCCAGAATGCGGGCTGGCTGGTGCAAGCCAAGGTGGTCTGAAGAGAAAGCAAGGTCCGATCTGGCGTTCCCTTCAAACCACCTGAGCCGCAACCCTCCGAATCAATGGTGCCGGCGTTGAGCGCATCGGTCTCAGAAGCGAACCGTGATGCCCAGGCTGAAGGCGTCCGCGGAAACGATGTTCTTCACCGAGGTCCCCGGAACTGGACCTTGCGGCGTCATGTACGGTCCCTCAATGGAATTCTCAAAACCGTGGATGTAGGCCAGCGAGGCGATCAGGTTCTGCGTGAAGTGAAAGGACAGACCCGTGTAGGCCACATGTTCGAGGATGACCGGCGCGGCCACGTTGAAGATCGCCACATCGCCATTCTGCGGATCGTTGTTGTACGAGTAGCCCATACGAAGCGACAGGCGATCCGTCATCAAATACTGGACGCCCGCGGTCACGACGAAGACACTGTCCCAGCCGACGCCCCGCACGGCACCCGTCGGCGCGAAGCCGGTCCGGTCGAAGGGAGCGGTGTTGCGATAATCGATGTAGCGCACGTCGCTCGCGATCAGCATGCGATCGATGCCGCCGTAGGACACACCCAGTGAGGCGATCAGCGGCAGGTCGAAACGCACACTCTCACGGCGCGGAAAGCCACGCTCATCGACCGCGTTGACACGGAAACGCTCGAACCACTGCGGACTCTTGAGGCTGGCTCCAAAGTTCCAGCCGGAGTCGGTCGTCAGGTAAGCACCTGCCTGAACACCGGCGCCGAAGTGGAACGGCGAGTGCTGGCCGTTGGGATACTGCCCGTTGGCGTCCGGGGCGACCAGGATCAACGGATCGGCATGGAGAGCGGACAGGTCGAGCATCGGGCCACCGCCGACGGACAGATGATCGGTCAACTGAACCGAGATGGCCGGCGCCACCTGAAGGACCTGGAAGTCCGCGGAGATGTTGCCAAAGCCGATCCCATTGGGCGCTTGCGGCGTCAGGATCGGGTTGGTCCGGCTGGCGGGATAGTTCGTCGAGAACGCCCCCGCCGTCAGCAGACCCAGGCCATAGGTGACGGCGGAATCGCAAGGGCGATACGCCAGACCGACGTCGGGCAGCACGGCGCCGGCGTTGTCGCTCTGCGTGGACCCGGCCAGCGAGATCGGCGGAACGCCCGGTCCGAAAGCATTGGCCCGGACGCTCGACTCGACCCGCGGATGCGGAAACAGCGCCTCGGCGCCGATGGACAGCTCCGACGACTTCAGGCCGCTCAGCGTGGCCGGGTTCCAGAACAAGGCGCCAATCGCATCCAGAGGAGCGGCCGTCGCCGTGCCGCCCATCGAGCGGTTGACTGCTCCGCCGCCCGAGAGGAGGAGGCCATGTTGCGCTCGCGCCGGTAAACCCGTCGCTGCCCAGGACAACGCGACCAAAAGGCACACCCAACCCGACATCCAGCGTGAACGATTCATGAGTTCCCTTTCGCTTTGAGTCCCTCATCAACCGCAATTCGCGTCCAGTTCAAAGGGGCAAGCGCAAGGGAGTGGTGAAAGCGGGCGAGCGGGTTGTGCAAGGGACAATGGATAGATCGGCTGAACCGGGGACACACATGAAGAGAGCAGGCGGATAACCCGGGCAAGCGCGGGACAGCGGCCCCCGCAGTATCGGCAAATCTGGCAGAATCAGGAACCTTTCGCCCTGCTTACCCCGCAGCGTGAGAAATTGGGTCAATCGGGAAAGCCCGGGGTCGTCATCGCCGTCAGCCGATCCGGATTGCGCACGTCCTGAACCGCCATCATCTCGGCTGCCTTCTGGAGAAGCTCTCGGCCGCGGTCTCCGCCTACCAGCTTTCCCAGCCGGCGCCGACTGGCCGCGGCATAGAGCTTCGTCCCCGCGCTGTCGAACAGTTCGATGGCCTGCTCCAGCAGCGGCACTCCGGACTCGATCTGACCGCTTCGCACGGCGGCCCCGGCGCGCAGGACTCGGCCCAGCGCTGCTGCCCAGGTCGTCCCTTCGCGTTCCAGCCGTGCGCCATCCCGCGCCGCCAGTCGCAGCCAGGATTTGGCTGAGCCGGCCTGCGCGGACAGGGCCAGGGCGGCGGCGCCGCGCGAGTAGCGCAGAAACGTGCGAATGATCTGGATCTGCATCAGGATCGAACGATGATAGCCCCACCACTTCGAGCGAACCAGGTCCCAGACCGCTTGCGGCCGATCGAGGTAAAAGTCGAGCAGGATTTGGCCGCCGTCCATGGCGTGCGTCTGGACGTAGAACCCGCGCGGCGTCCAGCCCTGCCGTGCCTCCTCCAGATGTTCGCGTGCCTCGTCCGGGTTGTCCGCCGCCAGGGGAGCGAACAGGGTGACGTAGGTTTGCAGGTTGGTCAGGGCATAGCGGGCGTTGCGTTCGCGCGCCTCCTTGATCAACTTATCCTGCCGGCGGCGCAGTTCGGCCACGTCCCCGAGGTAGCCGAGCGACCACAGGGCGAAGGTCCGCATCGTGTCGATCTCCCAGGCGACGCCGGTGCAGTTTCGCTGATAGGCTGCCTCCGCCTGGTCGCACTGTTCCACCCCCTGGCGGAACTCGGCAAAGAGGAAACTGGCGACGCCCCGATCGTGGAGGACGACGGCCCGGGCATAGGGGTGCGCGGACTTTTGTGCCAGTTCGTCCGCGAACTCGAGCAACTGCAGGACGCGGCGTTTTTTCGACGAACCCTCCGCCGACGTATGCCCGGCCACCATCGCCACCGCTCGGGCAATCCGCGCTGGCTCGCCCAGCTTGAGGGCCAGCAGCAGACTGCGCGTGTGCAACTCGTAGCCGCGCACCGGATCGACGATGCTCAATCCAATCGCTGCCGACCAGGCGCTGTCCAGGCGCGCCCGGTCGTCTTCGCGCAGGTCGGCATCGGCACGCTCGCGGAACTTCAGGCCGCGCAGCCAGAGCTTGAACTGGTGCCAGCGCAGCGACAGGACAGTGCCAAGGATAGTCGTGCGCGGCCCCATGCCGGCGGACGCCAGCACCTCTTGCAGGACGGCCAGTCCCTCGTCGGTGCGTCCCGCGAAGAGCAGTTGCGATCCGGCCCGGCCGCGCAGGTGCATGGCCTCGCGGTCGCGCGCTCCCCGCGCCGCCGCCAGGTAGACCTCGGCCGCCTCGGTGCCGCGTCCGGCGTTGGCCAGGGCGTCTCCCAACTGGCGGCGGAGCCGGCAGGCGGCTTCCTCATCGGCCGGTCCCTGGGCCAGGGCCTGGCGGAAGTGGGCCGCCGCCAGATCGAACGCCAGCGCCGCCGCCGCCGCTTCACCCGCGCGGGCGAAGTAGCTGCCCGCTCGCGAACGCTGGCCGGCGGCCGCGAAGTGAGCCGCCAGACGTTCGGGCGCCGTCCCGGGCGCGCTTTCCAGCGTCAGCGCCAG
>JBBSDR010000925.1:0-3918 GCA_038240465.1 Gemmatales bacterium | reverse complement strand
TGGAGCAGGAAATCGTGGTCCTTCTTGAGGTTGTCCAGCGCCTCGTCGAGCGAGCCGGGCGCCTTTGGCACCTTGGACAGTTCCTCCGGCTCCAGATCGTAGATGTCCTTGTCCAGCGGTTCGCCGGGGTTGGTCTTGTTCTTGATGCCGTCGATCATGGCCATGAGCATCGCGGCGAAGGTCAGGTACGGATTGCTCGACCCGTCCGGACAGCGGAACTCGATGCGCTTGGCCTTGGGACTCGACGAGTAGACCGGAATGCGGATCGACGCCGAGCGGTTGCGCTGGCTGTAGGCGAGGTTCACCGGCGCCTCGTAACCAGGCACCAGACGCTTGTAACTGTTGGTCGTCGGGTTGGTGATGCCGCACAGGGCGGGCGCGTGCCGGAGCAGCCCGCCGATGGCATGCAAGCCCATGTCGGACAGGCCGGCGTAGCCCGAACCGGCGTAGAGGTTCTTGCCTTCCTTCCACAGCGAGGTGTGAACGTGCATGCCGGTGCCGTTGTCCATGAACAGCGGCTTGGGCATGAAGGTGGCCGTCTTGCCGTACTTGCGAGCGACGTTCTTGACGATGTACTTGTACTTCAGCACCTTGTCGGCCATCTTGATCAGTTCGTCGAAGCGCATGTCGATCTCGCCCTGGCCGCCGGTCGCGACCTCGTGATGCTGGGCCTCGATCGGCACGCCGCAGTCGATCATCGTCAGCATCATCTCGGTGCGGATGTCGTGCAGGGCGTCCGACGGCGGCACCGGGAAATAGCCTTCCTTGTAGCGCACCTTGTAAGCGAGGTTCGGCTTTTCGTCGCGGCCGGTGTTCCAGGCGCCTTCGGCACTGTCGAGGAAGTAGTAGCCGGAGTGCTGTGTCTGATCGTAGCGAACGTCGTCGAAGATGAAGAATTCCAGTTCAGGGCCGAAGTAGGCCGTGTCGGCGATACCGGTCGATTTCATGTAGTTGACGGCCTTGCGCGCGATGTTGCGCGGATCGCGCGAGTATTCCGTCTTGTCGAGCGGATCGTGAATGTTGCAGATCACCGTCAGCGTCCGTTCCTTGCAGAAGGGATCGATGAAGGCGGTATCAGCCTGCGGGATCACGAGCATGTCCGACTCATTGATCGCCTTCCAGCCGCGAATCGAGGAGCCATCGAAGCCCAGGCCATCGTCGAAGACGGCTTCGGTCAGTTGATCGGCGGGAATGGTGAAGTGCTGCCAGAGTCCGGGGAAGTCCATGAAGCGCAGATCGACGGCGCGGACTTCCTTCTCGCGGATCAGGGCCAGGACTTCTTTGGGGGTCATCGGACGATATCTCCTGTGAGCGCGGACCGTAGCTGGCAGTTAATGGCGTCGTTGTATGAAAACCTCCGGGACGTACCAGCCCGCCGCGCAAGCAAGGGATACACTATGCCTTGCTCGCGCCGCGGGCTTCGGAGGAACGCTGTCATGTCCGACGATCTATCTCTGCGTCATCAACCCCTTGGCGTGCTTGGCCCCCTTCCCGCCGCGCGGGCCGAGTGGGATCGCCAGCGCCTGACCGATGAGCAGGTGGACTTCTTCCACGAACAGGGCTACGTCGCCGGCGTCCGCGTCCTGAGCGACGAGCAAATCGATCGGCTGCGTCAGGAGTTGCAAGGGCTGTTCGATCCGGCCCATCCGGGCAACCGTCTCTTCCACGAGTATCACACCAACGAATCGGCCGATCCGTCGCGCGTGCTGTTTCATGCTCTCGGAGCGTGGCGTATCGCGCCGGCCTTTCACGACATCCTCTGGCAGCCGGGCTTCACGGTGCCGGCAAGCCAGCTTCTCGATGGCCCGGTGCGATTCTGGCACGATCAACTCTTCTGCAAGCCGGCGCAACATGGAGGAGTCGTCGCCTGGCATCAGGACTACTCCTACTGGACGCGAACGAAGCCGATGGCGCACCTGACTTGCTGGATCGCCCTGGACGAGGCGACGCGCGACAATGGCTGCATGCACTACATCCCCGGCAGTCATCGGTGGGACTTGCTGCCGATCACGGGCCTGGCCGGCGACATGGAGGCGATTCGCGAAGTGCTGAGTCCAGAACAGTTCGAGCGCTTTCAGAATCCGGTCGCCATCGAGTTGAAGAAGGGCGAAGCGACGTTTCATCATCCGCTGATGATCCACGGCTCGTTCGCCAACAGCACCGAGCGGCCGCGGCGCGCGACAGTCATCAACGCCTTCCGCGATGGCGTCGTATCGGATTCGGACAGCCCGCTGCTCGAAGGCGTGCCTGCCGTCCCACGCGGACAGAAGATGGAGGGGCAGTTCTTCCCGCTGCTGTTCGATCCCCGGGACCGGAATTGACCACTCCGAAGAGTCCAGGTTTAGCCGCGAGCCTCTGCCGAGCGTTCTTGGGACGCTCTCGTCAGGAGCTTGACGCCTGACCGCAACGCGGAGTCCTCGGAGCGGCTCGCGTGCAGCGCGCCAAGGACTCGGCGTCCCCACTCGCCAATCTTTTCCGGTCGAATACCGTCTCAACTGTGGAAGAGTTCGCGCGTCCAGCTCGAATCATGGCCAAACCCTGTCAATGGAGTGTTCAAAGATGAACCTTTCCCGCATGCTGAGTATTGGCCTGGCCCTTGGACTATTGACTGCACCCGAACCGATCGCACGCGGGCAAGACAAAAAGCCCGAGGAAAAAAAGCTGCCGGACCGGAGCAAGGAAGTGGCCGCCGCCCGCGAGAAAGGGCTTGACTGGCTCACGAAAAACCAGGCCGCGGACGGCTCCTGGGGCAAGAGTTACACGATCGGCATCAGCAGCATGGCTTGCCTGGCCTATCTGTCCGCGGCCGACGAGCCTTTCACCGGCGATCGGGGCAAGGCCCTGGTCAAGGGCTTGCAATTCCTCCTGGCCAACCAGAAAGACGGCATGTTCCTTGCCCAGGGACAAAGTGTGAAGACATGGATTCACGGCCAGGGCTTTGCCACCTTGGCCCTGGCGGAGGCCTACGGGCGCTCGCTTTTTTGCAAGGTCAAGCCCGACATCGACACCAAGAAAATCCGCGCCGCGGTGGTCCAGGCGGTCAAGGAGATCGCCAAGAACCAATCCACCTCGGGCGGCTGGTGGTACAACCCTGGCGAGCTAACTCGTGACGAGGGTGCCACGACGGTTTGCGCCGTCCAGGCACTGGTTTCAGCCGAGAATTATGGCATCGAAATCGACCCGAAAGTAATCGACAACGGTTTCGCGTATCTGAAGAAGAGCCAGAACAAGGATGGCAGTTTCAATTATATTCTCGGAGACGGTTCGAGCATGAAGGCGGGGACCGCGGCCGACGTGGCCACGCTCGGTCTGATGAAGAAATTCGACTTTACCGTGATGATCAACGGTTACAAGTTCCTGCTCGCTTTTACGCCTGCCGCCATGAGCGCCCCACACACCCCCTGGTACTTTCCTCACTACGGGCATTACTACGGAACCATGGGCATGCACCTGTTGGGACAGGAATACAAGGCAGTCAAGGCGTTTCGCACCAATACGGCGCGTTACATCACCGAGACGCAACACGAGTTGCTCGCCTGGCAGCAGCAGGACGGCGGCTGGCCGAACAAGGGCTGGATCAAGGACCAGGAAAAGGGCGAGACCAATGCCTATGCCACGGCCTTCGCCGCCATGACGCTGTTCGTTCCCGACGCGCGGCTCAGCATTTACAACCGCACTCCGCCCAAGCTGCCCCCACGTCCGAAGGAATGAAACCCGCCCGGGATGATTTCGATGCCGTCGGCCCGTTGAGGGGCGTCCAAGAATTAGTTCCACTCGGAGGCGAGCGGCACAGCGTCAGCGTGCCGGTGCTTCGGAGGCGGGGGGGGCCCCGGGCCCGGGCGCGGGGGGGGGCGGGGCCCCCCCCCCCGCGCGCCGCCGCCCGCCCCCAGGGCGGTGGGTTAAACCACCAACCACCCC
>JBBSDR010000924.1:0-3920 GCA_038240465.1 Gemmatales bacterium | reverse complement strand
CCGTGCTGTTGTAGCCCAGGCCGTGGAGGTAGTCGAAGACCGCCTCGGCCTCGAGACGATCGCGAAAGATACCCGTGACCATTTTCTTTTTCTGCTCAGCCATCGGAATGTCCTCTCGATTGAAACAGTGCCTCAACGGCACCGTGAGTAACCGCATGCTCAGGACTGGGCCTTCCCGGTCCTGAGCGACAGGGTGTTATGACTTCACCTTGTTGTAAAGGTCCCGGGCATGTTCGAGGTGTTCTTTCACGGCTGTGATCGTGCGGTCCACAAGGCTGCTGAAGTCCTTGTCCTCGACCTTCTTGGACCAGTTCTGGTACATCTTGAGGACCTTCTCGTGACCCTCGACCATGCAGTGCATGTACTCGCTGTCGAATTCCTTCCCGTCCAGTTTCGCCAGTCGATCGACCTTCTCCTGGTATTCCTTCTCTAGCCCCTGCACCACACCGAGCTTGATCGCCTTGGCCCGTTCGAGCAGTGCATCGCGGTGCTTGGTATGATCGTCGATCATCGTCTGCGCGAACTTCTTCACGTCCGCGTTCGCGGCGTGCTTGAGGGCGAGTTCGCCCAGTTTCACCTCGGCGATGTCAGCCGCGATGGCTTTGGCCAGGAACTCTTGCTCCGTGGCCGGCTCCTTGTCGGCCGGCTTCTTCTCGATGAACTTCTTCTCATCCGCCTGGCTCGTCAGGCCGAAAACCAGAAAGGCCAGCACCAGAGCGATTCCACGTCCGAAAATCTTCATCGTCCTTACCTCCCGAGAAAGCGGTGAATGAATCGATCTATCCGGAGAATCATTACAGGCGGAATGATAGGCAAGCCGTGTGCCATGACCTCGATTGTCAGGCGAACGGCTTGCGTTGCGGCCCTCACGACCCCTTCAGGAACTGAGAGCGCGAACGAGTTCCGCCTTGTTCATCCGGCTTCGGCCGCTGATGTGCCGCTTGCTGGCGAGGTTGCGCAGTTCCTGGAGAGTGCGTTGCGCCAACGGCCTGGTCGGATTTCCCGTTCCTTGAGTGGTTTTGTTGGGAGTACGACCTTCCTGACGGCGCTGCTTGTTCACCGTGCGGCCGGCGATTTCAGAAGCACGCTTCTCCCCTTTTCCGTCTTCCAGCAGACTCTCTTTGATGTGTTCGTACTTGCGTTCGTCTTTGTTGGTCCAGGAAGGCATGAGCGTTCTCCTTTTTCTGGATTGAGTGACTCGGAGATTCCTGGAGAATTGAATTTGCAAACCCTATACCAGCCCGGCCCCAGCCAACAACAGAGCAGCAGGTTCCCGCGCATGAGCAACGCGACTCGCAAAAGGAAGAGAGCCGATGCGGTGAGGACTGCATCGGCTCTCTTCACTCGTGCTTCACGGATCCTGCTTACTTCGCAGTCATCAGCCGATCGAGCGTCGGGATGTGCGCCTGGGTCTGAGGAAGCAGTTGAGTGCGGATGAGGGTCTTACAAACGGCGGGCAACTCCTCGTCCGCCAGGGCCTTCTCGTATTCCTTGATGCCGTGTTCCTCGCCTTCCTTGAGGGCCTTCAGGGCCGCCGTCGTCCCGAACAGTTTCGCCGTTCCTTCGACTGCTTTCGCCCAGGTCCCCCAGGCGCCGGAACCCTTGTCCGGTTGCCCGCCGACCTCATGAACGTGTTGGCGGATGGTATTGGCGGCCTCGCGGTGTTCGACGTGAATTCGGCTCAGTTCGGCTGCTCCCGGCTCCGATTTCATCTTGTCCAGCGCTTGCTGGTAAGTCTCGGTCGCTGCCAGTTCGCCGCGCAGAAGTGAGTTCAAACAGGCGATTCCCTTGTCCGTTGCTCGCATGATGGTCTCCTCAAGTGATCGTTCACATACCGGTCCCACGTCTGCTTCGCTGTGAGATGTGGTGGAGCTTTTTTGCAACTGTCGTGCCGGAGAACGAAGCGAGCGACGGAGAAGACTCCGCCGCTCGCTCTCCTCACGACGATCCAGTCATCACGGGACCGGTGTCCCCGGATAGCCCCACCAGGGAATCTGGTTCGCGATCAACAAAACGAGCAGGACGATCAGCAGTCAGTAATGACCCCGGAATGGGCGTCCCACCAGGGTCATTACTGACCCCGCTCGCCCGATCAATGCGGCGTTCGGGTTTAAGAAGCGTTTCTCAGCGCGGCCCGCGTTGCAATCTCGTCTGCAAGTAACTGACAGGCATCGAGGCGCCCTTGAGCAATGAAACCAGCTTGCTTTCCACTATCTGAGCCGGTGTCAGATCGGCCCGGATATCGGGGATCAGCATCTCCTCTTCCCGAAAGGCGCTTTCCTGGAGGTGGCGAGTGTCAGAGTGTTCCTTATTCATGATGCTTCCTCCGTGAGGGTGAGTGGCACGATTATGATATGAACTGAGCAAACATCATGCCGTACCCGCGCGAGGAATAGCGCGAATTGACCGCGAGATAGGTCAGGCGGCGAGTGAGCGGTCCTGAGAGGAGAGAGCGGGAATGAAGCCGATTCGGCGCAATCCGCGTTGAACGCAGGGCAACCGGTGAAAGACCTGGCGTACCCGGCCGTTGTTCATGAAATTGTCGAGCGCCAGGACGACGGCCCCGGCATCGATGCCGACCATGTCGCGGCCCACCCAGCGCTGGTCCACGTTGACGTTGCCGAAGCCGTAACGGCCCAGCGCGGGAAAGCGACTGTCCTGTCGGGCAGTGAGGAGGTTGGCGAGGACCAGGTCAGGCTGATGGGCTATCGAGGCCAGCGCGGCTGTGAGATGAGCGGTGCCATCGAGCGGTTCGCCCGGAGCGTAACAGCGATAAGTATCAGGGGAGGGCGGGTTGCCGGGACCATCCCCGGCCGACAGGCCCCAGTAGAGCCGATACGTCTCGAAGCGTTTGGCCGCTGCCCGGCAAACGCGGAAGTTGGCCTCGGCTGCTCGACAGGCTTGCTCGTTCAGATCGAGTCCGCCGGGTTCGCGCCAGCCTTCCAGATCGAGCAGGTCGAGTCCGTACTGGAACACAAACAACCCCAGGTCCGCGCTGGTAAAGCGCAGCCCGCCCGCGTCGCTGAAGAAGGGTTGCAGGCGGCGCCAGTTTTCTGCCGGCCAGGCCGAGGCGCCGTCAGCGCTCGCCGCCAGAACGTAGAGCAGGATCGTCTCCCCATTGAGGCGATCCCATGCGCAGGGAAGAGATCGTCCCTTCTCATCCGCGCCGTGGCGGATGAGACCAAAATTCGGAGACGAGGAGGGGGTGGTCCAGAATCGCCAGTTGACGCGGTCGAGCAGCCGGCCGGCCAGGTCTTGCAACCCGGCGTCCTCAAGAAAGGTCGCGGCCCATAGCCCGCCGGCGATCAGCCAGGCCGAGTCGATGGTGCTGCGCTGGTCGGCGCCGACGACGGCGCCGGTCGCCGCGTCGATGAAGTGGGGCATGATGCCGTGGGTGTGCGGCAGGCGTTCGAGGGCGGTAATCAGGCCGCGCTGGATTCGAGAGATGGCCGCCTGACGCGACAGCAAATGGAACGGTTCCGCGCCGGCGAGGGCGAGGGCGATGAAGCCCATGCCCGTCGTCGCGGTGCTGCACCAGCCGGCCGCATCAAGGGGGGCGAAGTTGCGCTGGCGGTCCAGGACGAGTCCATCCGCCGTCTGGTTGTCGAGGAAGTAGCGCAGGGCGCGCGTATGGAGTTGAAAGAGGAATGCCCTTTCCATGGGCCGCAAGTCTGACGCCGTCCGTGGCATCGCGGGACCTCCGGAGTTGCTCGTGAATGGGGCATATCGTAGCAAAGCTGCCGCGATGCAATCTACCCCGATCCAGATGAGAGCGGACCGGGAGTTCACTCAGCGGGGAGAAGACCCTTTTCGCGCAGAAGCTGGGTAGCCCAGGCGGTTTGTTCCGGCGTCAGTGGGGGTTGCGGATGGCGAGCCGCATAGGGCGAGCGAGTCCGGTAGGGTCCACGGTCATAGCAGTG
>JBBSDR010000923.1:0-3922 GCA_038240465.1 Gemmatales bacterium | reverse complement strand
GCGCGATGCCTACTCTTCCCGCAGCAGCCGATAGTGTTGCATGAGGGCATCGTTGACCCCGGACGGCCGGAACGGCTGGCCGCCCTCCACCTCGTCCCAGGCCGCCCGCATCTGCCTGGCACAGGTCCCGGCCGGCATCTCGCCGGTGCCGGTGCCTATGCCCGGACAGGCCACCGTGCCGATCGACCCCGGCCGCTCCTGATTGTGCCGCCGAATTACACGAAGGACGGCCCGGAACGCCAGGTAGGCGTTGAGCGTCTGGGCGACGCTGACGGGCGCGCGCATGGTCGGGGCGGCGACGAGGAACGGGGTGACGGTCGCGCCCGTCTCCACCACCAGAGCCAGGCCGATCGGCAGTTCGCCGTCCCAGTCCCGGCGGATAATCTCACGGAGCCGGTCCTGAATGTGCCAGCCGAACCGCTCGCTGTACACACGGTCGATGCCGCCGTCCATGAACCCAAAGCAGTTGGCCGGGCTGACGACCGCGTCGATTGGGACGCCGAAGATGTCTCCGGTCGCCGACACCGCTTCAGACACTCCAGCGAAGCGATGCTGCCAGGCAGCGGTCAAGTCGCCGCCACGATCCCGAAGGTGGTAGATCACTCCCGCCATCGAATTGCCCTCTTTCACCGAACAGGAAGTAGGCCGCTTACGGCGCGGCGTCTGACAAAACACGAATTGATCTGCGAACTTGCTTCATTGGCTTATCTGGAACCGCCCGTTGGTCCATGTCGGCATGTCGTTCAACTGCGGACAATACAGCAAGCTCTTTGCTCCTCTCTCCCGTTCAAATCTTTTTCTGGCGAATCAGGGCCAGCAGCCCCAGGACGTGACGACAGGTGTTGCGAAACAGAAATCCCTTACACTCGCAGGAACACTCCACTGGACGTCCCACGCGCACATGGTACAGCGTCCCCAGCCCCAGACGATGCACTGCGAAACCGCGGCCGCCGATCTCGCATGGGATCTCGCGAAAGGTGTAAAAACACGTCGAACGGCCGGCGCTGATGCTAAACGCGCCGACGCCGTCGCGGTCCGGTGCATACACCAGCCGGATCGACCGGGCCGGCTTCGAGGTTGCTTCACTCACGACGACGTATCGCTCTCCTCACTCCGCAGGACTCGACAACTGTGGACCGCCGCACGGACTGCCGCACGGGCGTATTCCACCTTGCGCTTGTGGGCCTGCTCCAGCGTCGCGCCGGGGCCGATGATGCCGATGCCGGCCGGCTTGCGATATTCCAACTGCGACTCGACGAATGCCCGTTGCACCACCTGGGCCATCACCTCTCCATGCTGCGTCTCGCCGCGTTCGATGAAGCCGAGGACGACGATGAAATCAACCTCCAGCCTGGCAAGCTGGACGTCGGCGATCAGCGGCAGCTCGTAACTCCCCGGCACGCGGATGATTTCGATTACTTCCACTGCCGCATCGGTCGCCTCACGACTGGCCTCGTCGATCATCGTGTCCACGATCTCGCGGTTGAAATCAGCGGCGACGATCACGCAACGCATGGGCTCCTCATTCATGAAATGGTCCTCGTCCGGGCGATGTCCATGCTGACTCGTTTGATGGAATGCACCACCAGGACGAGCAGGATCGTTGCCGGAATCAGGGCGAGAACGCTCACGCAAGGAACGGCCAGACTGACAAGCAAGATGCAGCACGTCAGGGCAAGGCCTGTCGAGACGCGTGTCCTCACAGACGACCAGGCGGCAACGCTGTTCAGTTCCCCGGCCAATCCGTAAATCGCCACGAAGACCCAGTAGAGATGGAAGAACGGCAGAAACAGAAAGCCGACCGCCATCCCCGGTGTCGTCATGGCCTTGCCATCCTGCACCAGGCTCCACGATTTGTGGAGTAGCACACAGAGGACCACAATGGCAGGAATGAGCAGGAACGACGCCACCAGCATTCCGATCCAGAACATGGTGGCCCCTGTCAAGACAGGCTGGAGGAGATGGGCGTGAGCGAAGGGATCGTAGAAGTAGTGGCCGGTCCAGAAAGCTTGCCACATCGAGCCGCCGAGGATTTGCGACTTGGTATGCAGATAGATCCACAGGCCGATGTAGGCGACTACAACCGAGACCATTCCCAGCGCGAACAGGAACGTGAACCAGACGGCTAGCGTCTGAAACGTCGCCGGCTGCGGTACTGGAACGTCCGTACTCTGCATTTCGCCGCCGGGAATGGACGGCGGAATGGTGTTGATCAACTCGGCCAGTTCGGGCAGCAAATCGGCGCGCATCCACGTCGTCATGCCCTGACGCCAGACGAGGCTCGTTCGCTCCAACCCGCTCGCAGCGAGTTCCTCGAGCGCGAATGGCCCGTGGCGTTTGCGGTCTTTCACCAGATAAAAGCGTGTCATGAGCGTCTCCAGGGTCAGAACTCGGCGCTGCCGGGGACGCGCGGGAAGGGAATCACGTCGCGGATGTTCGCCATGCCCGTGACGAACAGGACCGTTCGCTCCAGACCCAGCCCGAAGCCCGCGTGCGGCACCGTGCCGAAGCGGCGCAGATCGAGATACCACCAGTACGCCGCCGGATCGAGTTTCATCTCCTTCATCCGCGCTTCCAGCACGTCGAGCCGCTCCTCACGCTGGCTGCCGCCGATGATCTCGCCCACCCGCGGCACCAGCACGTCCATCGCCCGCACCGTTTTGCCGTCCTCGTTGACACGCATGTAGAACGACTTGATCTGCTTCGGATAGTCGGTCAGGATCACCGGCTTCTTGAAGTGCTGCTCGGTCAGGAAGCGCTCGTGCTCCGATTGCAGGTCCGTCCCCCACGACACCGGAAACTCAAACTTCTGGCCGGATTTCTGCAAGATATCGACTGCCTCGGTGTACGGCAGACGCACGAACTGGCTGTTGACAATGGCCTCCAGCGTGCTGATGGCGGTCGGCTCGATGCGCTGGACGAAGAAGGCCATGTCCTCGGCGCAGCGCTCCAGGACGTCCTTGAAGATGCGCTTGAGAAACGCCTCGGCCAGGTCCATGTTGTCGTTCAGATCGAAAAATGCCATCTCCGGCTCGACCATCCAGAACTCGGCCAGGTGCCGCGAGGTGTTGCTGTTCTCGGCCCGGAACGTCGGGCCGAAGGTATACACCTTGCCCAGGGCGCAGGCGAAAATCTCCGCTTCGAGCTGGCCGCTGACGGTCAGATACGTCGGCTTGCCGAAGAAGTCCTGCTCGTAATCGATGTCGCCTTCCTTGCGCGGCGGATTGTTCGGATCGAGCGTACTGACGCGGAACATCTGCCCGGCCCCCTCGCAGTCGCTGGCCGTGATGATCGGCGGATGCACATACAAAAAGCCCTGCTCCTGAAAGAAATCGTGGATCGACTTGCAGATGCAGTTGCGGACGCGCGCAATAGCGCCGAAGGTATTCGAGCGCGGCCGCAGATGAGCGATGGTCCGCAGGAACTCGAAAGTGTGCTGCTTCTTCTGGAGGGGATACGACTCCGGATCGGCGGAACCGATGAGTGCGACGTTCTCAGCGTGAAGCTCGGTGGCCTGTCCCTTCGCCGGCGAGGCCTTGATCTCGCCTTCGATACGGACGCTGGCACCGGCACTGAGATGGAGGATTTCGCTCTGGTAGTTGGGCAGCGTGTTGGCGGCGACGACCTGCAGGTTGCCGAAACAGGAGCCGTCGTTGATCTCGAGGAAGCTGAAGCCGCCCTTGGAGTCGCGACGGGTCCGCACCCAGCCAGACAGGGTCACTTTCTTGCCCGCTGACTCGGCTAGCCGGCCCTGCTTGACGCTGATCGTTTCCATGATGTTTGTTCTCTCTCGCTTGCTCTTCCCGTGGTGCAGGCGGCTCGCCTGCTCTTCCCGTGGTGCAGGCGGCTCGCCTGCTCTTTCCGTGGTGCAGGCGTCTCGCCTGCTCTTCCCGTGGTGCAGGCGGCTCGCCTGCTCTTTGTT
>JBBSDR010000922.1:0-3923 GCA_038240465.1 Gemmatales bacterium | reverse complement strand
GCTCAAACTGGCGGTTCTCGGCACCGATTCCGCCGTCGGCAAACGGACGACCGCCTGGCTGCTGATCGACGCCTTGGCGCAAGCAGGCTGGAAGGCCGAACTGATCGGCACCGGCCAGACGGCGTGGATGCAGGGAGCGCAATACAGCCTGGTCCTCGACGCGCTGGTGAATGACTTCGTCTCCGGCGAGATCGAACACGCGGTCTGGAGCGCCTGGAGCGAGCAGCGGCCCGACGTCATCGTCATCGAGGGCCAGGGCAGCCTGATGAACCCGGCCTATCCGGGCGGCTACGAAATCCTCGCCGCCGGCCGGCCCGACGCCATCGTCCTGCAACATGCCCCGGCGCGGCGCGAGTACGATGGCTTTCCGGGCTATCCCATGCACCCGCTCGAAAAACAGATCCAGGTGCTGGAACTGATCTCGGACAGGCCAGTCGTCGCCGTCACGGTCAATCACGAGGGACTCGACGCCGGGCAGACCGCGGCCGCTGTCCGCGACATTACCGCGCGAACCGGTCTGCCGGCTTGCGCCCCGCTGCGTGAAGGTGTCGGTCGCGTGGTCGAGACGATCCTGAAACGCTTTCCCCGGTCCTGATTCATGCACATCACACGGCTCGAAGCCTGGCCGGTCCATCTCAAACTGAGCGAACCGTACACCATCGCCTATGAGACGATTGAATCGACGACGAATGTCTTCGTCCGTCTGCACACCAATGGCCCGCTGGTCGGCCACGGTGTCGCCGCTCCCGATCTGCCCATCACGCGCGAGACCCCGGCCGACGTCCTCTCGGCCCTGGACGACATTGCCGAGCCGCTTCTTATCGGGCAGGATCCGACGAGGCCGGCCCTGCTCTACGACCGTCTGCGGCAAGCGCTGGGATGGCGGCCCTCGACCCTGGCGGCGCTGGACCTGGCCCTGCTCGATTTGCTGGGACAGGCGGCGGGGTTGCCGTTGTGGAAGTTGCTCGGCGGCGCGCGAGAGTGCATCCGCACCAGCATGACCATCGGCATTCTCGACGAACAGGCGACGCTTGCGGAAGCGCGGCGCTGGCTGGCCCACGGCTTTCGCTCGCTCAAGTTGAAGGGCGGTCTCGACGTTCAGAGCGATATTGCCCGTGTCCGCAAGGTGCGCGAATTGGCCGGCGCGGAAGTGGAGCTGGCGTTCGACGCCAACCAGGGCTACAGCGTGGACGACGCCCTGGCCTTCGCGCACGGCTGCGACGAGGCCGGCCTGGCCTACATCGAACAACCGACGCCGGCCGCATCCTTCGCCCTGCTGGCGCGGGTGCGGAAGTCAAGTCGAGCGCCGATCATGGCCGACGAGAGCCTGACCACTCCGCAAGAGGCGTTTGCGCTGGCGGCAACAAAGAGCGTTTCGTTGTTCAACGTCAAGCTGCAGAAGGTGGGCGGCATCCAGCGCGCGCTGGCGATCGACGGCATCGCGTCAGCAGAAGGCATCGGGCTGATGGTGGGGTGTCTGGACGAGTGCGCCCTGTCGATCGCCGCCGGTCTGCACTTCGCGCTGGCCCGTCCCGGCGTGCGTTTCGCGGACCTCGACAGTCACTTCGCGTTGCTCGACGATCCGACCGCCGGCGCGGTGATCTTCCGCGATGGGTGCCTCTATCCGGGAGACCACCCGGGCCTCGCCGTCCCCGGTTTTGCGTGAGTGGCGGTTTTGTTGATCGATCAACAGGTTTTGATCGCGAAGGGAGCAATTTGCGAGAGTAGTCAGGTCTTGCCGAGCAACAAATCGACGGGCCAGCAACCGCGCACATGCTGCCCTGGTCCTCGTAAATGGGTGAGAATAGCGGCGTCGGTGCAGCCCGCGTCTTCGAGAGCATCGGCGAGGATGGCGAGCCGGTCGGGGCCGAGAGTACCGGCTGGCAAGGACCGCTCGTCGTACGCGGCTTGAGCCAGAGCAACCACGTTGGGGGTGCGCCAGGCGGGATTGCCAAAGAGGGAACGAAACGGGTTGCCAAGGAGGTCACGGAGGATGCCTGCCTGGGCTTTGCACTCATTGACCCTCGCAGCATCAATGGCGTCATATGCCGCCGCGTCTGCCGCATCGACCGCTGCATCTCCCTTCAGTCCTGCCTTGCCTGCATGAACAAAAGCCGGCTCCCACGCCAGGTTTGCCGCTTCCAGCCCGACGGCCGTCGCAGTCTGCAAATCAATCCGCTGTTCCGAGAACAGAGAATCGTCCACGCTTGCATCAACCGCTGCCATCGCTGCCACGTCCTCAGCGATGCCGGGATTGCCTTTTGCTCCTTTGACTCGTTTCGCTTTGGCCAATGCGGACTTTAATTCCTTGGCCAAGCTCAGGCCATCGGCGAAACGCTCGGCGACCTCAATGGCCATTCGGCTCCGCTCGTCGAGGAGCAGTTGCCAGATGCGGCGGCAACAGGCGCAGGCAAAGAGACGACTTTTCCGGCAGCTTACCTTGCCCCTCAAGAACTTGAGCATTGGTTGCGGGTCGGTGCAGGCCACCCAGTCGCTCTCGTTCATCGTGAAACATCCTGATGGAGAATGGGCGGCCCGATTGAACGGGCCGCCCCTGTGTCGCTTTCGGGATATCGTCCACTACAGGACCTGGGAGGAGGAAGGCTCTCGGACGAGCCCGGTGAAGTACCGTAAGGCCTTCGCCGGAACCACGACTCGCGGGGTTGCCCCAGACCGGCGAAGGCCTTACGGTACTTCACCGGATCAGCGAGTCTGAAACAGCCTTCCTCGTGACGCATGACAGGCAAAACGCCAGAGCGACGCATCATCGCTCGTGTTGCAGGGCAACAGGCTGGACCTGGAACCCGAAAGCTCTCCTGACCTTACCACATTCCGGCGACGACGCAAGCAGGTGGTTCATAGGCAATGCCACGGGCAAGTCTCGTCATGGCTCTTTTCTCTTCGCCTGGGTGTCTGGTGGAGACGGTGGTTCTTTGGCTGCGAAGAGTAGGGTCACCGTTTCGAGGCGGAGGTAAAGATGGGAAGCGTCATCGGCTAACGGGGTGAAGCCGTATTTCATGTAAAACTGCCGGGCGGCTTCGCTGAGGGCGTTCACCTCGACTGCGAAAATGCCGATCTGATCGCCGAGGAACAGACAGCGCTGCAAGGCATCGAGCAACAGGAACGCTCCGAGTTTTCGTCCGCGCATACCGAGGTCAACGGCCAGCCGTCCCAGGTGGGCAACTGGAATCGGATGGCGCGGCAGCTTGCGGCTCACCGGGGCTGGCAGGTTGGCAAAGGCGACTGAACCGCTGGAGAGGGTGTAGTAGCCAAGTACGCGAGCAGAGTCAGGAGCGACGGCCACGAAGGTTCGGCCCATGTTCTTGCGGTCGTACTGGCTTGCGTATTGCCGCAGAAAGTCATCAAGAGAGGGTTCGCCGCTGCTGAAGGTGCTGCGGTCGTGCGCGGCAGACAGACGCTCGATAAGCCACTCAGCCATCTTGTCCTCGGAAACGGCGTGCCGCTTGCTTCAGGGCCTCATTCGGCTCAGGATCGGCGTCGAGCATCGCCAGAAAAATATCACGGTCTCGATCCGAGAGAATCGTGGCACCGTGTTCCTGAACGACCCGGCGAGACGTCTCTTCCAGCGTCTCGATAACGAACTCGCTCACACTTTGCCCGCGCAAAGCAGCCGCTTCACCGAGCAAGGCTCGCAAGTCTCCGCTGAGCGGAATGTCCAAAGTGGTGTCCATGCCAATCATGATCTTCTCGTGATGATGAAGGGATGACGTCTTTTGCAAGATCATTAAAACACAACGCCCGCCTTATGCCAAATGGAGAAAGGGCGGCCTGATTGCTCAAGCCGCCCCTGTATCGCTTTCGGGGTGTCGTCCACTACAGGACCTGGGAGGAGGAAGGCTCTCGGACGAGCCCGTACCGGTGCGAATTCACCGTCGGCGGAACCGCGAGCCGCGAGGTTGCTC
>JBBSDR010000921.1:0-3923 GCA_038240465.1 Gemmatales bacterium | reverse complement strand
GAGCGTACTCTCGTAGTGGTTCGTGTGGTCCGACTCCAGCGAGCGGATGACGCACAGATCGTCGGCGATGTTGCGGACGTGGGGAAAGAGATCGCTGATCATCGTACCGCAGCGTCCGCCGGGCTTGAAGTCCCACTGCGGCTTCTTGAGGAAGCGCTTGAACTCGCCGAGTTTGCCCTGCCAGTTATCGACGGTCAGCGTCTTGCCGTGGTCGGCGATCAGCTTCGGCTTGTGGTCGAACGTATCGACGTGCGAGACGCCGCCGGTCATGAAGATCCAGATGACCCGGCTGGCACGCGGCCTGGCGTGCGGAGCGCGAGCGGCGAGCGGATCGACAACCGCGGCGCGCGATTCTTCCGACAGCAGCGCGCCGAGCGCGAGAGCGCCGAAGCCGCCGGCCGCTCGCTGCAGGACCTCGCGCCGCGTCGGAAATTGAGGATGTTCGTTCATGAGGCCTCATCAATCGACAAAGAGAAACTCGTTGCTGGCAAGCAGGGTTCGGGCATGGGCTGCCCAGGCCATCAGGTCGTGTTGCGCCGCTGGAACACGCGCTGCTTGCAGGGCTGCTCGATAGCGGTCGAGGAACGCCAGTCCGCGTTGTGTCTCGTCGGCATTCGGCTCACGGCCATACGCCAGCCGATACGCCAGCCGCAGCCGGTCTTCCTCGCGTGATTCCGCCGCGAGGAGCCGGCGCGCCATGCCTTCCGATTGCGTGTGAACGAACGGATCGTTCATCAGAAATAGCGCCTGCGTCGGCACGGTTGTCGTCGTTCGCTTCGGCGTGCTGGCGTTGGTGTCGGCCCCGTCGAACAGGGCGAGGAACGGATGCCGCCGGAGACGCTGCGACATCAGATAGACGCTGCGGCGGTTGGTCTCGTAGACGGCGGCGAACGGATTGTGCTGCGTGAAGCCCCACTGGCCGACCGGAGGAAACGGATGCGGGCCACCGTGCGAGCGGTCGAGGTTGCCGCCCAGGTGGAGCATCGCATCGCGAATCGCTTCCGCGTCGAGACGCCGGCGCGGAAAGCGCCAGAGCAACTCACTGTCGGGATCAATGCTCATCGTCCGCAAATCCGTGACACTGGAGAGTTGATAGGTCGCCGACAGCATGATGAGACGATGCATTGCCTTGATGGACCAGCCGCTCTCGATGAAGCGAACGGCGAGATAGTCGAGCAACTCGGGATGGGTCGGCGGTTTGCCTCGGGCGCCGAAGTCATTCTCGGTCGCGACGATGCCGCTGCCGAAGTGCCACTGCCAGATGCGGTTCACCATGACGCGCGCCGTCAGCGGATTCTCGGGCCGTGTCAGCCATTGCGCGAGTTGCAAGCGGCCGCTGCCGATCGTCCCCTTCGGCAGTGCGTCGCCGCCCATGACTTCGAGAAAGCGACGAGGCACCTCGTCGCCCGGGGTGCGCGGTTCGCCGCGCTTGTGGATACGCGCGTTTTGCGGCTTGTCCTCGACGACCGCATAGGCCAGTTCCTTGCTGCCAGCCGCGAGCGGCACGAAGTCGCGCGGCCGTTTCTTCTCCTCGGAGCCGGGGAAAGCATAGCGCGTGCTGGCGAAGATGCCATACAGCGCGTAATAGTCCGACATCGACACCGGATCGAACTTGTGATGATGACAGCGCGCACATCCCAGTGACAGCCCCATGACGGCCTGGCCGAGATTGTCGATCGTGTCCTGAATCGTCAGGTGGTGATAGTTCTCGGGATCGAAGCCGAAGCGGCGCGACAGGGCAATGTAGCCCGTGGCGATGATGCGCTCGCTGGCCTTCTCCGGCGGCCCGTTCTTCGCCAGGATGTCGCCGGCGATCTGCTCGCGGATGAACTCGTCATAGGGCCGATCCTGGTTGAAGGCGTCGCTGACGTAGTCTCGGTAGCGGTACGCTTCCGGCACCGGATAATCGGCCGTCTCGCCGGCGGTATCGGCATAGCGAACGACGTCGAGCCAGTGCCGGCCCCAGCGTTCGCCATACGCACTCGAAGCAAGCAGCCGTTCGACGACCCGGGCGAAGGCACCGGGCGCCTCATCTTTCACAAAGGCATCGACCTCACCGGGCGCCGGCGGCAGGCCGATCAGGTCGAAGCTCGCCCGGCGAATGAGCGTCCGCCGATCGGCAGCCGGGACGGGTTTCAGGCCGCGTTCGTCGAGGCGAGCGAGGATGAAGCGATCGATGGGATTGTCGATTGTCGATTGTCGATTGTTGATTTCAGGGACTTTCGGCAAACGCACGGGCTGGAAGGACCAGAAGCGTCGTTCCTCGGCCGTGATGTCGCCACTGCGTGTCTTGATCGCTGTCGCGTCCTTGGGCCAGGCAGCCCCGGACTGAATCCATCGTGTGAGCGCGGCGATCTCGATATCCTTGAGCTTACCGCTCGGCGGCATCTGCAAGTCGCCTTGGTGGCGAACGGCCTTGAGCAGCAGGCTCTTTTCGGGCTGTCCCGGAACGAGAGCGGCGCCACTTTCTCCACCGCGCAGCAGGGCGTCGCGTGAGTCGAGGCGCAGACCGGATTCCTGCTTCTTGGGGCCATGACAGCGAGTACACTTCTCGACGAGGAGCGGGCGCACTTCCTTCTCGAACGCGGCGATCTGTTCGGCATTTGGCGTCGCGGCGACAGCCGAATTGCCGGGCAGAAGGACCGCGAGAAGGAAGAGAAAGCGCGTGGAAGGTCGAGAATCATCGTGCATGCAGTCACCGAATGAGGCAGGCGGGCCAGGACTCAGTCAATGTATCATGACGTCGTCTCGCGGTCAAAACAAGGGAAAAGAAATCGAGACGGGCCGGCCGGCGCGGTATCATCGCGGAACTGTCATCGTTCGTCGCTGCCGGAAGAGGTTGTCATGCTCACCTCCGACATTCAGCCCACGCCACAAGGTCTCCTTGCAAAACCCTCCCTCAGCCTGCCCGCGCTGCTGGGCATGGTGGTTGCGGGCGCGGCCGGGGCAATTCTGCTGCCTGGAAAAGAGCATTGGGGTTCGCCCACCCTGTTCCTTTTCATGACGATCGGCAGGCCCGCGGGATGCGCCTTTCTGGCTGCTCTGGCGGTTCATCCCGTTCGGGCGGCACAGGCCCTTCGCTTCTTGGGACTGTTTGTGGTGAGTGGTTCGATCGGGCTTTCTCTGCTCACTTTTCGGCTCTTTTTCACCCCGAAGATGTCCGATACGCTCGGAGCAGAAATGGTGGTGTGGGGCGTGATTGGCCTGTTGTACGGCCTGGGACTGACAATTGTCCTCGGCAGCGTGTTCGGCCTGGGACAGCGGATGCCTCCTGGCGCCCGAAAGGAGTTCGACGAGTCAATCTCGTCTGAAGCGTACTGTGACAGGTGCGGCAAACTCGCGCTGCATGAGGCGATGTACCACCGTACCCAGTTGTCATTCCGGCGGCGGACACTCCTTCTCTGTCCCCGGTGTCACGAACGTCATCGACAGCACCTGTTCGCGCTGGGGTGGCTCTTGTTCGGCGGCATGACGTTGCTCGGAGGTGTTTTGTCCTGGCGGTTTCCACACGTCGTGATCGGCTGGATGCTGCTCAACTGGTCGTTGACCGGCGCTTTCTTCTTTCTCCTCGTGGTCCCCCATGAACTCGGCCATGCCCTGGGAACGTGGGTTGCCGGTGGGAAATGTTACCTCATCTACATCGGACATGGGTTGAGCATCTTCAGCGACGGACACTGGCGCGTGAGCCGGGAGACAGGGACGCTGCCTCATGTGTTGGGGTGCGTGAAATTGAGCTTGCCCGACAAACGCTGGCTGCGCACCCGGCTCTTCATCTGCTTTCTCGGAGGGCCACTCGCGAACATCGCTTTGCTTGGACTCATCCTTTACTGGATGCCACCCAAAGATCTACTTGGCCCACTGAAAAGCGGGTCTCCGTCCCTGATGCCAGGTCTGGCCTTCGCGGCCGCGAATCTCTTACTGGT
>JBBSDR010000920.1:0-3927 GCA_038240465.1 Gemmatales bacterium | reverse complement strand
GAGCCGCCTGCACCACGGCAAGAGCAGTCGAGCCGCCTGCACCACGGCAAGAGCAGGCGAGCCGCCTGCACCACGGCAAGAGCAGGCGAGCCGCCTGCACCACGGCAAGAGCGGCTCGCGGAACAGGATGGGCTTGCTCCAAAATGACGGGATCGGAACAATGTCGAGGCTGCGGAGTTTGGCTCATCCCCAAAGGGGCAAGCATGGACAGACCCAGGCCCGAAGACCCGACCCTGACACGGTCACCCGGCAGCGGCGAGCCGGTCTTCAACCAGATGACCGAAGACACTTCGGACACCATTCCGTCCGGCAAGGCGCCGCTGCCCGCGGTCTCGGCCGATCGCCCGAGCATCGACGGCTGACTCTCTCCCATCGCGAGAAGATGGTCCGGCTCTGGAACGTGGCCAGCGGCAAGGAGTCCATCGCTCCGGTGCGTCACGCCAGTGGCGTCGAGAATTGCGTCCTGAGTTCTGACGGCCATTGGCTGGTGCTGATTCAAGGCGACTCGTCGGCCCAGGTGTATTACGCCGGCACAGGCAAGCCTCTCTCGCCGGCGATGAAGCATGCCAACTCGATCAAGGCTGTCCTGTTGAGTCCCGATGGCCGCTACCTGGCCACGGCCAGCCTCGACCGCACGGCCCGCGTCTGGGAAGCGGCGACGGGCAAGCCCGTGTCGCCGCCGCTGGTACACCCGGATGGCGTCACCAGCATCGCGTTCAGTCACGATGGCCGTTGCATCGCCACGAAGGCCCTCGATAACGCGATTCGTCTCTGGGACGCCGGCAGCGGCAAGCTGCTGGCGCCGCCGCTGAAGCATCCCTCCACAATTGCCACCTGGCAGTTCTTGAACTACAGCCGGCACCTGCTCACCGCTACCACCGATGGCAGCGTGCGCATCTGGGACGTCGCCAGTCCCTGGATCGCCGCAAGCACGTTCCGCCACACGACCGCCGTCACGCACGCCATCTTCAGCCACGACATGCACCATGTGCTGACCGCCAGTTCCGACAAGACTGCCGTGATCTGGGATCGGGTAACGGGACAACCCGTGTGTCCGCCTCTGCTGCACGACAAGTCCATCTGGAGCGCCTTCTTCAGCCCTGATGACCGGCATGTCGTCACGGTTGACTGGGCCAGGACGGTGCGCCAATGGGACGCCCGGAACGGCCAGTTGCTTGCCACGCCCCTTCCCCCGATCGCTGAGGAACTGCGGGCTGTCCAGTTCAGTCCCGATCTCCGGTTCATCCTTCCGATCAACAGCAAGGAGCGATCGGTCCAGGTCAGAGAAATGGCCACGAACAAGCCGGTTTCCCCACCGCTGACCCACGACGACGAGGTTTGGCGAGGCGCCTTCAGTCCCGATGGACGTCTTGTGGTGACTTGCAGCCGGGACAACAGTGCGCGCGTCTGGGAGACTCTTACCGGCAAGCCCGTCACTGCGCCATTGCGACAGGAAGAGGCGTCGGAGGACGCGGCTTTCAGCGCGGATGGCCGATTCGTTGCCACCGCCAACCGCGACCACACCGCTCGCATCTGGAATGCAACCACGGGAAGGCCCCTCGGCGAACCGCTGGTGCATCAGGCCATCGTCAAGCGCGTCCTGTTCCGCCCCGACGGCCAGGTGCTGCTGACGATCGGATACGATCAAGCCGTCCACGTTTGGGACGTGAAGACCAGCCAGCCGCTCGGTCCGCCCTTGAAGCACGACGGCGTCATCAACGAGGCGGTCTTCAGTCCGGATGGGCGGTTCATCGCGACGGCCAGCGACGACAACACGGCCCGCATCTGGGAGGTCGCCACGGGCCAACTCGTCTCTCCTCCCTTGCGTCACGGCAACAAGGTGAAGTCTGTCACTTTCAGTACGAACGGCCGGCTGCTCCTGACAGCGAGTTGGGACGGAACAGCCCGTATCTGGCGGCTCGACGCGGAGGGCCGGCCCGCCGAGGACGTGCAGTTGCTGGCCCAGGCGCTGGCGGGTTTCAAGGTCCAGGCCGGCGGCATCGACACGCTGACGCCGGACGCTCTGAGAGCCTCAGAATAAATCGGGGGGTCGCTTGGTGAACTCCCCGGATTTTCGCGGGCGTTCGGGGATTATTTCTGAGGCTCTGAGCGCTGCCGTGCGCGCCTGGCGGAGTCGCTATCCCGACGATGGCCGGGCTACTCCGGAGCAAGTTCTCGCCTGGCATGAACGGCTGGCGCGCGAGTACGAACAGGCGAAACAGTGGTACGCCGCCGCTTTCCATTTGCGCCGCCTGGTCAAGGCGGACGGCAAAAACGAGGGCCATCGCAATCGGCTGGCGGTTGCCCTGTATGAGAACGGTCAACTCTGGGATACCGCAGGCCGGTGGGAGTATGCCTTCAAGGTCTACACTGAGGCGATCGAGTTGAACGCGAGCAACCGATCGGCTTGCCTGTCGGGCCGTGGTTGGAGCTATCACAAGCTCGCCAGGGACGTCGAGGCCCTCGCCGATTCCACAAAAGCCATTGAGGCGGCCCCTGGCAACGCCAGGTTTCGGCGATACCGCGGCATGATCTATCTGGGAATGAAAAAATACGATGACGCCATCGGCGATTTCACCGAGTCGCTCCGGCTGGACGAAACGGATGCCGCGACCCACTCGTTGCGCGGCACGGCTTACTTCTGCAAGCACGATCTCAACACAGCCATCCTCAACCACAGCGAGGCCATCCGCCGTAATCCGAAGTACGCCCAGGCTTACAAGTATCGCAGTTATATCTTTCGGCAGCAGAAGAAGTACGCCCAGGCGATCAAGGATTGCTCTGAGGCCCTGCTCCTCGTTCCCAACGATCCCGCGACGCTGAGACAGCGTGCCGGGTGTCATCAGGCACTGAACGCCCACGACCAGGCCGTGGCCGACCTGAGCGAGGCGATTCACCTGGAACCGGGCAACGCGACGAACCACTGGGAGCGCGGCATCAGCTACTACTGGAAGGCCCTCAATGACCGGGCCCTGGACGACTTCGAGGCGGCACTGAAGATCGATCCGAAGAACTTGACGGCCCTCAATTGGTGCGCGTTCGTCCACGCCATCCGCGGCGAATTCGAGAAGACCCTGTCCGACTGCGACCGCTCTCTCGCCATCAATGCGACTCAGTCAGCGATGTTTATCCGGCGCGGTTTGGCTTATCGCGAACTGGGTTAGTTTGACAAGGCCCTGGCGGACTTCAAGGAGAGCATCCGGCTGGACCCCAAGAACGTCTTGGCCCACATCCAGCGCGGCTGCGTTGCTGCCGAAACGGGCAAGTCAAAGGACGCCGCGGAAGAGTTGGCGAAAGCCCTGGAGTTGGCGTCGGGCAACAGCGCGGAGGCGTCGCTCGCGCTGGCGCATCTCCATCTTCTCGACGAGGACCGGAAGGAATATCGCTTGCTCTGCGCCGGCCTCGTGGAGCGACACAAAGTGAGCAAGGTTGGCATCTTTCTGGCTTTGTCGTCCCAGGCGTGTGTCCTGATGCCGGATTCCGTGGCCGATTTCGCTCCCGTGGTCGCGATGGCCGAGCGCGCCGTGACACAGATCAAGTCGGCAATGCAACTGACGACACTGGGTGCGGCACTCCATCGAGCCGGCAAACCTGCCCTCGCCATCGAACGTCTTGTGGAAGCGGACGCCCTGAAGGACAGCGCCACTCAGGCACGGACCTGGCTGTATCTGGCGCTGGCGTATCGTGCGAAGGGAGAAAAGGACGAGGCGCACAAGTGGCTGGAAAAAGCGACGAAGTGGATCGATGAGGCGCTGAAGTGAACTCCGACAGACTCGCGGGGAGACGTCATTTCCGCAGCACAAACAGAATGGCGAGCCGGGAGCGTCCCCGGCCGGTGTTCTACCCGGCAGCGACTCCGGTAGCTGCCGCGCCCCGGGCGCGTCAGTGGGCTGGCCTGGCAATACCGGGCGGGCGGGGTTCCCCGTG
>JBBSDR010000919.1:0-3928 GCA_038240465.1 Gemmatales bacterium | reverse complement strand
GACAGCGCCTCATCGAGAACCGGCAGGCACCAGCCCATGCCGTACGTCCCGTTGCTGAAGGCATTGCCCATGCCCATGTGGCCGCCGTGCATGTCCCAGCTTGAGATGCCGGAGGCCCCACCACCGCCCTGAGGAGATGGACCTGTCCAGCCGCTGAGCGGGTGGACAAGAGCGGCAACGACGAAGGAGTGATGTCACCATGTTTCGGAACAAGATCAACCTCGCAGCAGCCATTCTGGTAGCCCTGGGAGCTCTCCGGATACTGGCCGGCATGCCCCTGCCTCAACTAGTGGACGCCGACGAGGCATCACGGGCCGACCCGAAAGGGCCACCCGCGAAGCTGATGCCGGTCATGGTGCAGGATTTTGAGAAGGCGTCTGCGCCGCCCAGGGTGTGGGTGGTCAACATCCCGGACAAGAATGCCTCGGTCCAGTTATCGACCGAACACCCACACGAGGGCAAGCAATGCCTGAAGCTGCATTACCACTTCGTCGGCAAGGGGAATTTCCAATACCTCGGCATCCCCCACAAGACCAGGATCCAGGCACCGATCCATAAGCTGCACTTCATGCTTCACGGCGACGACTCGAAGTGTTCGTACGGGGTACAGGTGACGGACGCCAGCGGCGAGACGCACCAGTACGGGAAGAACACGGGCCAGGGCGGGATCATCGACTTCAAGGGCTGGAAAGAAGTGGTCATCGACCTGGACTCCCGCCATGAAACCTGGGGCGGAGACAAGAACGGCAAGTTGAACTACCCGATCACCGGCATCACGTTCACCGTCGGCCAGCCTCAAGAGGAAGCCAGGTTGTTGGCGGCCGAAGGCGACCTTTACTTCGATGCCTTGAGCGTCGATTCGGAGAAAAGCGCCGACGAGACCCTGGGCTGTCAGATTGCCGTGACCGCACCCGATTATTGCTCCCCCGTGAAAGGGGATACCCGCGTAACTGTCGCAGCGCCCGGGTTCAAGACCGTGACCGTGAAGTGCTGGAAGCAGGGCAACGGTTTCGGTTCGGATTCCACGGTCGCGGAAGTGATGCTGGACAAACAGGGCGGCGGCTCGTTCGTCTTCCCGGCGGACGATTATCCGCACGGCCCGATTATGGTGCGTCTCAGCAGTGACAACGGCTTTGCCAAAGATAACTGCTACCTGCAATTGTACAACAAGGGTGGCGTCTCCTGGAACGAAGGCATCCCCAAAGACCCGCCGCCGGCGGCGAAGGATATGAAGCTTGTGTTCGCCGACAATTTCAAGGGCCAGCTCTCCATTTCCAGTACCGACCCGAAGGCGACCTATTACGACCACAAGCCGCCTTTCGGCACGCAGGACTTCAGCGTCCATCCGTTCTCGGGCTTCGATTCCCCGAAGAACCCATTCGCCCAGGTCGATTCCTACCTGCGGATCCGGGCCAGTGACAAGGCGCTCAGTTCGGGCCTGATCTCCTCGCTGAAGAACGACGGCAGCGGCATCAAGGTCTCGGCGCCCTGCTACTTTGAGTGCCGGTTTCTCGGCCCGAACGCCATCGGCACCTGGCCGGGATTCTGGCTCATGACGGATTACCTGACCGGCTACAACAAACTCAAAGACAAGACGCCGTGCGATGAGTTGGACATCATCGAGGCGTACGGCGGCGAAGGCCCCGGCGCGCCGAACGCGGGCGACACCTTCATGATCACGCCCCACTGCTGGAACCAGGGCGAGGCTGGCAAGGGCGTCGAGACGAAGGCGTTCAAGGCGATGCACAACCCGATCCGCATGAAGAAGGCCGGCATCCCCTCGACCTGGTATGAAACGTTTCATACCTACGGCTGCAAGGTCACGGAGGCCGACACGATCTATTACTGCGACAACATCGAGGTGGGCCGGCACGCAACGCTGCCGCTGTCGAAGAAACAGCCGCTCTATTTCATGGTCAATCTGGCGACCGGCGGCGGCTGGCCCGTCGATTTGTCCCGCTACAATGGCGTCGCCGACATGTACATCGACTACATCCGGGTATATGGAAGGGGACTTTGACCGTGTCCTGTCCTTTCGCTTTGGCTTGGGCTCTCTTTGTCCTGGTTCAAATCCAGGCCGGGTAGCTTGACTGAAACGCCACAAAGATAAGCACTTGTGGCGTTTCTCGTTTCATGACTTCCTGTTCACCGATGCCTCTTGGGTGCCGATCCGCGAAAAGTGCCTGAACCGCTGCCGTCCTGACGTTTATCACTCTCCTTTGCCGGGGGGCAAGCGCCCTTCGAGACGGGCCAGCTCGTAAAGAAGGGTGAGGTTCCCCGTGAAGGGCTCGCTGCCATGGCGCGCCCAGTGAACGCGGCCGTCTCTGCCGATCACGATAGTGCCGTGCTGAAGGTCTTCGGGGATGTCTCCGGACGCAGCCTGAAAGCAGCATTGTCGTCGAGCGCGTTTGCCAGACGCGCAGGACCTCGTCCTGCATGCGCATCCGCGTGAACTGGTCCAGCGCTCCCAGCGGTTCGTCGAGGAGCATGACTTTTGGATGGTTGACCAGCGCCCGGGCCAGGGCCGCTCGCTGGGCCATGCCGCCGGACAGTTGATGCGGGTAGACGTTGGCAAACCCCTCCAGTCCCATCAGCTGCATAAACTCCATGACTTCGTGGCCGCGCTGCCGCAACACCCCTCGGGCAACCAGGCCCGACTGAATGTTGCCCTTGACGGTCAGCCAGGGAAACAGGTTGGGGTCCTGGAACATCAGGCCGCGATCGGCGCTGGGCTGGGAGATGGGCTGCAAGCCAACCAGCAGGTCCCCCGACGTGGGTGCATTCAGTCCGGCGATCAGGCGCAGGAGGGTCGATTTGCCGCAGCCGCTTGGACCGATCAGCGAGACCATCTCGCCCGGCTGCACCGTCAGCGACATTCCGTTCAAGGCCAGGACGTGGGAACCATCCGGGGCGCGGAACGATTTGCGTACGTCCCGGATCTGCAGCGAGTCTCCCTCGGTGGCAACCGGCGGCGTCTGAAATGCTGTCACCATTTGATGACCCCTTTCTGCCACTTCAGCACGCTATCGCGGACCACGAACAGCAACGTCATGATGCTGGAGATTTAGACGGCCATGATGAACAGGGAGGCGTAGACCTTATCGTACTCGGCGGCGCTCTTCTGCAGTTGGAGATAAGAGCCCAGCCCAGCCTTGACTCCAACGGTCTCGGCCACCATGAGAGTCAGAAAGGACACGCTCAGCCCCACGAACAGACCAATGAAGATGTTCGGCAAGGCCGAAGGCAGAGCGACGCGAAAGATCCGATACCACCGATTCGCCCCAAGCGTTCGAGCGACGTCGAGGTAGGATAGTCGAACATTGGCGATGCCGCTGGAGGTCAGCATGGTGACCGGGAACCAGACGGCGAATGCAATCAAGGCGGTGCCGGAGATGAACGCATGTTCGGAGAGCATCATCGCGAGGGGGACCAGGGCCGTCGCCGGTACCGGGCCAAACAGTTTCGTGACCGGCATGCCCCAGTAGCGGACGTTCGGGAACCAGCCCATGAGGACGCCGCTGATTAGCCCCAGACACACTCCCACCGCGTAGCCACTGAGCAGCAAGAGCAGAGAATACCGGGTGTTGAGAAGCAAGGCTTTCCAGTCCTCGATCAAGCCGCCCAGCACCTCGTCCGGACCGGGGAAGTACGGATGGAGCATCCAGTTTGTCTCGGAGGTGGCGAGTTCCCACAAGGCCATCCAGACCAGTGTTCCGGCCAGAAGCGGTCCGTAGTGACGCACCCAGGGACGCAATGGTTTCCAGGCCCACTGCGCGACTCCGAACAGTGCGGAAAGGACGAGCAGCCCGATCAAGAGGAGCGGATAGGGATGTTGCCAGGGCAAGAGGTCGTCCATCCAACTTGTGCTCAGGACTTCCCGGACTGGGAGCAGGCGATGCACCAGCAGGGCCACGGTTGCGGCGAGGAT
>JBBSDR010000918.1:0-3928 GCA_038240465.1 Gemmatales bacterium | reverse complement strand
CCGGTTTGGCGTCGGCAGCCGCCTTGAGGGTAATCCAGCCCTTTGAGACCTCGCCGGTCAACAGTGTCTGGCTCGCGGCGCCATCGATCGTCACTCCGGGCGGCAGGCTGTTGTTGTAGACGAAGTCCAGGTGCTGATAGATCGCGTCCAGCGTCAAGTTGTTCTTGAAGCCGGCCCGGCGCTTCACCTCCACCTCGACCTTCTTCGACTCGCCCGGCTTCAGCGTCACGGCCGACGGAGTGATCTTCACCCACTCCAGATCGAGAGGCTCGCCGACCGAGACCGTGTGCAGCTGCACCGGGTAATGATTTCGGCCGCCGCCGGGGTTGTAGAACTCTTGCAGCGACCTCGCCGTCGCCGTCAGCGTTGCCTGCTTGCCGTCCGGCCCGGGGACGCTGGCCGTACCTGTGACGCGCACGTTCGCCGCGCCCCGCGGAGCATCGAGAGCCGCTTGCAGAATGATGCAGCCATCGGTCCCGCCGGCCAGGATGCGGCCACAGGATGCCTTCACTCCCGGCGGCAGTCCGTCGATGCCGAGCTGGACTTCGCCGGTGAAGCCGCCCTTGCGCGTGAGCCGGACGTGCAGGACGCCGTTGGTGCCGGCCGCCAGCAGCGTCTTGTCGGTGTCCGTGTCCATGACGAAAGCGGGCTGAGTGCGCGTCACCTCCAGGAAGTAACCGAAACCGGGGCCGCCGCGCTGATGCACATCGCGGACCTGCATGACATAGCGGCCATCGGCAGGGACCTCCCAGTTATCGAGATACGAGTCGGCGTGCTGATTGAAGCTGCTGTAACTGGACTTGCGCTCCTCGTGGTCGTCGTTCTCGGCCAGCTTTTCGCCCTTGGGGCCGAGGATGCGCAACACCGAGTCGAGATGCGAGCCGTGCCGTTGAGCGATCACGTTGAAGGTGTAGTGTTCGCCCTTCTTGGCGTCGAAGGCGTAACAGTCGGTGTCGCCCGGCGCATCCATGCCGCCGCTGATTCCGGCCGGAACGCGGACCACCTGGGCCTTCGCCGCACTGTCGTTGTCACCGGGCGCCTCGCGCACGTCGGGCAGCTTGCTCACGATGACCGGGATCGGATTGCTCTTCTGGTCCTTGCCCAGCGGCACGGAGTACCAGTGCAACCCCTCCGGCTCATCGGCCGGCAATGTCAGTTCCGCGATTGCCTCAACCGGCAGATTGTGACCAATGAGTTGCAGTTTCGTCGTTGCGCCCGGTGTCGCCCGCATCGGCTGGACATGAGTGACGTAGGGACGGTCGTTGATCTCGATGCAGTAGTTCCAGTGGCGATAGCCGGCAAAACGAACGTCGCGCACTTCGAGATAGTAGTCGCCGGCGTTGGGGAACTTGTGATGCAGCAGCGGATCGGCCGCGTAGTAATTATCGTTCGAGGCCAGGACAGTTCCCTTGTCGTCGCGCAGGATCAGGATGGGATCGGCGATGAGTTGCAGGTCGTGAATGCGGTCGGCCAGGCGATGACAGTACACATGGAAGGTGAGCGCCTGGTTGGCTTCGACCTTGAACTTGAAGAAATCGACGTCCTCCGGCACCTCGATCGCCCCGCAGACGGCAGCGGGCAGAGTGATGGCCTGGGCCGTCTTCATGGTGTTGTTGTTCGCGGCTTCAAGGACGATCGGATCGCGGACGACGACGATCTGGCCGAGTGTGGACGCGCCCTGGGGAGTGATGAGGCGAACGTCGCGCATGCCGGGCAGCGCGTCGGCAGCGGTCTTGAAACGCACCTTGAGAGTCGTCACGGCCGGCTTCGTCGCGGGAGGCTTCAGGGCGGGCGGCGGATCGACCTCGCCGGTGACGCCGCTGCCGGTGACGAAGACCTTGTAAGCCCCGTGCATGTTATGGACCGACTCGAACTCGCACGCGCAGGTCTTGCCCGTCTGCACGGCCACGGGCCGAACGGCCATGACCATCGGATAGAACGTATCGGCCCGCGCTGACGTCAGAGTGAGGAGAAGGCCGGTGAAGGCGAGGGAAAGTTTCATAAGTGTTGTTCCTGAAGAAGCTATCTGGACTCCGATGACACTCCGAGTTCCGCGTCCAGCGAGACCCACGCCGGCATGACACGCCCGCGCCCCGGGTTCCGCTCCGAAGACTTCGCTGCACCCGGGGCTTTATTCGATCGCCCATTAAGGGTTCAAGACCGAGCGGGCTGTTTCGTGAAGGATCACTTGAAGAACTGCACCGCGTTGCGAAACAGGATCAGACCGTCGCCCTCGGGCGCGAGTCCCAGGCGCGTCCAGCGCGGATGCTGTGTCGGCAACACATGGCGTTCGGGATGCGGCATCAACCCGAGAACGCGGCCGCTGACGTCGCACAGGCCGGCGATGGCGTCCTGCGAACCATTCGGGTTCTCGGGATACTCCGGCGTCTTGCCGTTGGGACCGGCATAGCGAAGGACGACTTGCCCGGTCGATTTCAGCCCGTCGATCATCCAGGATTCACGAAAGACGAGACGTCCCTCACCATGAGCGACCGGCAGATGCAGCCGCTCACAGCCGGCCAGAAAAGGACACTTGCCGGGCGTCGCTTGCAGGTGAATCCAGCGATCCTCGAACTTGCCGGACGTATTGTGAGCGAGGGTGGCGAGCGGGCCGTCTTCATCGGGCGCGAGGATGAGACCGGCCTTGAGCAATGCCTGGAAACCGTTGCAGATGCCGAGGATGAGCTTGTCGGCGTTGCGGAATTCGCGCAGGGCGTCGCCGAGGAAGTGCTGCAACTGGTTGGCGAGGATCTTGCCCGCCGCCACGTCATCGCCATAGGTGAAGCCGCCGGGAATGACGAGGATCTGGTAGTCGCGCAACAGTTCCGGCTTCTCGCGCAGGCGATTGACGTGAACGCGCTCGGCGATACCGCCGGCCAGCTCGAAAGCGAATTGCGTCTCGGCGTCGCAGTTGGCGCCGGGAGCACGAAGGATCAGCACGCGAGCCTGGGCCATGATCGTTTTCGCTCCCGAATGTCTCGCACTCGTCCCGCGAGTGCGAGACATTCCACTTTCGCTCCAGCTTCTGCTTGACAGGACGGAGAAGCCGCCTGATAATCGTTATCGTATGCGGTGCAAGCACCCCTTGCCAGCGTGACCACACCTCGTGGTCGATTCGCGGAGCGAATCCTTTCAAACAACGCGGTGGGGGGTGGAGGAGATTTTTTCCCTTTTTTTCAGATCGGCCATTGACACTCCTGGCCGACAACCCTATCCTTATCAACGTCAGTTCGCGTGGCGAAAGTCGCGTTGACAGACAAGCTCTTTGACAAGGTGGTGACAGGAGCCTGAGGCGGGGAGAAGCAACGCTTTGCCGTGTTGACTCTCTCTGCCGGCAACGAGGAACGCAAGTTCTTTCGTTGCCACGCATACTTTGAGTCAACTTTGAGCAAGGCGACTTCAACCTCTTCTTCGTTCACAACCGACTTCTTAAAGAGCCATGAGCGTAAGCTGAGTGGTGTTCGGGAGTTGTGTAATGGGAACATATTTTTGAAGGGTTTGATCCTGGCTCAGAACGAACGTTGGCGGCGTGGATTAGGCATGCAAGTCGAACGAGAACCGTGGGGCAACCTGCGGGGAAAGTGGCGAAAGGGGCAGTAATGCATGGATAACCTACCTCCGGGACGGGTATAGCCATTCTAACGAGTGGGTAATCCCCGGCGAATCGGTCGAGGGGCATCTCTTGGCCGGGAAAGGCGTAACGCCTGGGGAGGGGTTCATGTGCTATTAGCTAGTTGGCGGGGTAACGGCCCACCAAGGCAAAGATGGCTAGCGGGTGTGAGAGCACGACCCGCGCCACTGGCACTGAGACACTGGCCAGACTCCTACGGGAGGCTGCAGTCGAGGATCTTCGGCAATGGGCGCAAGCCTGACCGAGCGACGCCGCGTGCGCGATGAAGGCCTTCGGGTTGTAAAGCGCTGTCGAGGG
>JBBSDR010000917.1:0-3932 GCA_038240465.1 Gemmatales bacterium | reverse complement strand
TCGTTCTCTGCTTGGAGTGCGCAGCAGCGTTGTTCCCAATCCGCACAACGACTACAGGTGCTATGCCTCATGTTTACCATGGCCATCTTTGTAGTCCGGCTACGTTTTTTGGCCAGATCGCCGGTGAACGGTTACTGGCCCCGAAAGGCGTCGCCGCGCAGTTCTGCCTGCAATGCCTTGCAGCGAGTCCCATCGGCAAGGGGAACCCCAATCGTTTTGTGCCATTCGTGTTCCGAGATTCCTTCCTGTTTTGAAACGAGTCCCAGATCGATCAGGAGATGGAGCAGCCTGTCGAAATCAGCCGCCGCCTGGTAGCAAATGCGCACCTCAAAGAAGCCGGGTTGAGACATGGCGCAGCCCCTGGTTAACCATCGAGTTCCAGAAACAGGTCGATCGTTTGGCCCTCAATGACCACGCTCCCGCCGGGTGAATTGAACAGGGGGAGTGCTTGCATGAGTTCGGGAACGGCTGGGAGTCCTTCCGGAAAGCGCAACCGAACCCTGCCGCGGGTGCGCGTCACCTGGGGAGGCGGACGATCTTCACACGCGATCAGCAGGAAGCACTGCAACAGACTGTTATCGACTTTGACGAAACAGCGCGTCTCCTCGCTGAGTTGCGTGCTGGGGAGGGGGCCTTTTTCCTGTCTGATGAGTGGGTAGAGGTCCGCTGCCAGCGCCAGGCACTGCCATAAATTGGTTGGTGAGTTTCGAGCCTGGCGAACAGACTCTGTTTGCTTCAAGAAGGAACAGGTATCGCTCTTCAAGAGATCCATGACCTTCTGAACGGCCTCGGAAAGCGTCTCCCGACGCTGCCGCATACGGCGAATGGTCTCATCCTTGAGCGCGCCGAGTCGATTGAGCGGCGTCCTGCTCACGTCCGCGCCGTGAATTTCGGTCAGTAATTCCTCAAGACGGTAAAATTCCCAGCCCAGGGAGGCGGCAGCACCGAAAGAATCGTCGGCAACATGGGCAAGGCATCGGGCATCCGGCCGCGAATGACTCTCCAGGGCCGGGCTATCTGATGAGTCGGCAACGATGAAGTCGGGACCCCAGCCGGCTGGGATTGCTTCCGGTTCCTTCAAGAGCATCACGCCCATCACATCCGCGATCGCCTGACAGACCTCTTGCGAGGCTGTCAACGTGCCAACGATGAGAACGTTGATGGGCATGGGAGAGGTCCGGCGTCCCAGTGGCGTGAACAACGAAGCGGGTCGGGCAACTCTGGCGAGTGTACCTCGGGCCGTGCGAGTAACGGCCCTCCACGGGAGCGCTTCCCATCGCCTTCGACGCAAGCGAAGCCCGAGTCGAAGAGGGGAGCCTCACGCAACCGCGGGGAGCACACAGGCGAGTTTACTAAAAACCGTGGGGGACAGGTACTCCAATTCCTCCAAACGCACCTGCGTGTGGTGGAGCGCATCGCCGGAAGACATGACAGCGATTGCCGTCTGGTGAAGTTCGATTGCCGCCCGTTGTTCTTCCTCGGTCCACAGGGGTGGATAACCGACCGCCACCGCGAAGAGGGCCAGGAAGTATTTCCGCGAGGTCCGGCAAATCTGTAAATCGAGCGCTCTGAGTGCTTTCGCACTGCTCGGCTGCGCTTGCTGGCGTCGCTCGATGGCTTTTGCCAGCGCCTGTTTCGCCACGTCAAGGGCAGCGCGTGCCGCTTGCCATTCGAGGAAATACTGTGCATGGTCCTCAAGGGGAGGGAAGAACCGCGCGGCCGGATAATCCTGCAGCAGTTGTTCGCGCCACCGACTGAGGCTGTGATGCGCAAGCCTCACACAGCGGAGAATTGCATCGAGGGCATCGACGACCTGCTCTTCGCTTTTGACCTCGCTCAGGAGCGCGTCTGCCTCTGTCATCTTTCGCCGGAAGAATGAAAGGTAGACGGAGTTCTTGCGCAGAAACCCGTCCTGGTTCCGGCCTCGCCCTTGCTCAAATACCTTATCGAGGGTGTCCGCGGGCCAGCAGAGATCCTGCCGCAGGGTAGCGCGCCATTCGTCGGCAATCTCTAGGGTTGGCCAAAACTCCCGGCGTAACGCGTCGATAAACAGACCACTGAGGGCCCAAAGTCGGCCCACAAAAAAGAGGCAGGAGGCCACAGGGTCTGAGTGGTCGGAGCCGGTCGAAGGCCGAGAAACTGTCTGAGTTCTGCTCATGGGCTTTGTCAATTCCTTTTCATCCAGATGCGTGGTTGTTGTCGCCGGGACACCGGGACGCGAGAGACAGCAATTGTCCCTTGCGTCCTGAAGTCGTGGCAAGCCCGGACCGTCGCTCCAGATCTCGGTCTCGCGTTTGGGCCACGGACACCCATCCGTGCAATTCTAGGGCCTGAGGTCATCCAGGAATCGTTCCACAACAGACCGAATGGCCTTTTTGTTGTCGTTGAATACCCGACAGGCCCGATTCACCTTGGTCTCGGAAATACCCAGTCCGCCCGCAGCGGCATGCTGATTGAACCGTTTGGCCTCCCGCTCCTGGCAGACCATCTCGACCCACACCCGCCAGCGGTCGGCGACGTTTTCGATCTCCTTCGGACTCAGCAGCGCTTCGAGAAAAGCCGCTATTTCTTGCGGTTTACGGACACGAAGCGCCTGGAGAACGTTTACCAGGAGATCAGTGTTCTCGTCAGCCACGGTAAACCCATCGCGCCGTGCCGCGATAAGGCAATACTGCCCTGTCGTCTCATCGGCTGTATGTCGAAAAGATCAGTTTAGAACCCCTCTCGCGGATTGCAATAAGAATCATCCACGATTCTGGAAAAAAGACAAGGGGACTCGAAGACTGCCTGCTTGATGCGCACAGATGCGCGTCGTTTTCTCACGCGGGAAACGACGCGCAGTCGTATTCTCTCTTTAGGGAACCTGAAAGGGTCTAGAATCCGCCAGCAAGCAATCGAACCAGCAAAAAATCGAACAGGGCGGCCGAGCTTCTTCCTGCCGTCGGAGGCGACATTACCTCATCGGCGAATAATCGGTCGCCTTGAGCATCAACGAGCCGATGCCGTCCTTTGCGGTCAATGATCCGCCGGCCTTTTCCTCCGACGCCTTTCGCGCCTTCACCCACGCGTCATCCTTGCCGAAGGCCGCGAAGGATTCCTTGCGCGCCTCGCTACTCTTGTGAGCGAGAAGGTAGTAGAGCATATCGTCGGCGCCCTTCTGGTCCGACATCAGCGTCCAGTAGCCGACGTTCACCATGCCGTGCTTCTCGAACAGCTTCAGCGTGTGATCGCGGAAGCGAGCGTTGAGCGCGCCGAGATTGCCCTTCGTGGCCGTGTAGACGCGCAACTCGAAGACGTGATGACCTTCCTTCGATGGCTTGACGACGGGTGAGTAATCCGTCGGCGTCAGGAAGAGATGCTCGACCTTGGCAACGAGCTTGCCCTTCTTCTCGGACTCATCGCGTGCCGACTTCCAGTCGTCGTCCGCCTGGAACTCCTTCCACGACTTCTCGCGGGCGTCGCGGCTGGGATAGGACAGGATGTAGTAGAGCTTGCCGTCCTTGTTATCGACCGGCACCCAGTAGCCGACGTTCGTGATGCCGTGCTTCTCGAACAGTTTGACCGTGTGATCGCGGAAGCGCGCATTCAGGGCGTCGAGCTTGCCCGGCGCGGCCGTGTAGATTCGCAGTTCGTACACACGTTTGTCCTTGTCAGCGGCGGCGACCGGCGCCGCCAGGAAGAGGGCCAGAAACAGGGTACTCAAAACCGTTTTCATGATGCAGTCCTCGTAGGTTTCCGTGGTGCAGGCGTCTCGCCTGCTCTTTTCTTGCCGTTGTGCAGGCGTCTCGCCTGCTCTTTTCTTGCCGTGGTGCAGGCGTCTCGCCTGCTCTTTGCCTTCCGTGGTGCAGGCGTGGGCCCGGCGCGTTGTTGGGAATGCAGGGGGGCTGCCAGCCCCACCCGGGACTCAACCCCGGGGGGTATATCCCCCCCCC
>JBBSDR010000916.1:0-3933 GCA_038240465.1 Gemmatales bacterium | reverse complement strand
TAATCGTTACGGGTAATATGTGTGTTACCAATCAAAGTCAGCTCAAGTGATCATTAGAGAATAATTCTGTCGGTTTCAGCGTGAACGGATACCCGAGACGTTTCGGCCCGAGCGCTGGGAGTCGGCGCGCGTCAAGGAGATGCCGCACTTCGCGTATTTCCCCTTCGGCGGCGGACCGCGTCTGTGTGTCGGCAACAATTTCGCGATGCTCGAGGCCATCCTGGTACTGACGCGAATCGCTCAGCGGTTCCGCTTCAACGTGGTGCCAGGGCATCCGATCGAGCCATTCCCGACATTCACCCTGCGGCCAAAGGACGGTATTCCATCGATTGTCAGTCCACGAGTTTCGGCAGGCAGTCCGGTCGTCGAACAGGAACAAGTCGGATAGTGGCGATTCGCAAATGCGTCTCGGTCTGGCAGGGAACGCCGAATTTCTGGTAAGCTAGCCGGGAGCTTTATGAACCAATCAAGGAGATGGTCGCCATGAAATCCCCGTTTCCCGGTATGGATCCCTTCATCGAAGCAAGTGGGATCTGGGGAGACTTTCACAACAACTTGATCCACGAGATCCAGCGGTTCCTCGCGACAATCGTCCCCGAACGATATCTCGTGCGCTCCGGCGAACGGTCGTACCTTGTCCTCGCGGATGAAGAGGAAGGAAAACAAGAGCATGCCTTGATTGCCGACGTGAAAGTGACCGGACCAACTGGAAAGGAGCCTCCTGACACAACGGCCGTCGCTGAGGTGGAATCGGCCACCGATGTCGTCTCCATGGAGGCGTTCGTCGTCGAGGAGTTCCGCGAGAACTTTATCGAGATTTACGAGGCCGGCGAGCAACAGCAACTCGTCACAGTCATCGAGGTCCTTTCTCCCTCGAACAAGCGCCCAGGGACGCCGGGATGGGACCTCTACTCGCGCAAACGGCAGTCGCGCTTGCTTGGCGGAGCGAACTTCGTTGAGATCGACCTGCTGCGCGGCGGGCAGAAGATGCCCATGCTCGGTCCCTGGCCGAACTGTCCTTACACGCTCCTCGTCAGCCGGCGCTGGCTGGCTCCGGCCTGTCGCGTCTGGCTGGGCTGGTCGCTCAAGGCACTGCCGGCCATTCCCGTGCCGCTGATCAAACCCGATCCCGACGTGCCGCTTGCCCTTGGGCCGCTCATCGAGACCATCTATAACCGCAACCGCTATCATCGCAGCATCAACTACACGAAGGCCCTTTCAACCCTTTCCGGGGCAGAGAACGCATTTCTCGCGGAACAACTTCGCTCGCAATGCTCCTGATGCCGCAGCGAATGGTGCCTACGGCGTCATTCCCCCAGCGTGTCGTCGCCGAATAATTCGCGGTAGCCGGGATCGTTCTCGAGGTCGGCAAACTCCTTGACCCACTCGTCCACCTCTTCGCGACTCGGAACGGGCCGCTCGCTCTCCTGGACCGCCGGCTTTGCCTGGCCTCTCGGCTTGTGCAACAACATCTCCCAGAACTCGACACACTCCACGACGGGACAGTTGCGCCGCCGGGCCGCCTCCTTGAGGCGACGGTCGTTCGAGACAATCGTCAACTGTTGCGGCGTCGATACCTTGCGAATGATGGTCTCGATGAGATCGTCCGCTTCCTCATAGCGCGTGAAGTGAACCGCGATGCCGAGATAGGATTCTTGCTTCGGCGCGTCCGCCGGCGCGCGCTGGGCGTCGAAGACGACGGTTACCTGAACCGCCGGCTCGGTGGCGAAGCGGTTCTGCAACAATTGCAGCAGATGCAACCGGGCTGCTTCGAGGTTGGCGGAACGCTTCGTCTGCAAACGGCCGACGTGGTGCAGCAGGTTGTAGCCGTCGATGACGTAGTGCATCGGCCTTCGCGATCGCGGCAGTGACGACCCGCCTGGTCCTCAGCGCCGATAGAAGGTGAATTGCGGGAACAACTCTCCCGCCGGAAACCCCGGATCAGCCAGCCTGAACTTCTTGCCCATCTTGATGGCCTCTCCATTCCGTTCGAGGAATCGCTGCCAGGCTTCCTTGCACGCCCGGCCCGTCTCGACATCCATCTCGGACCGGTTGCCGTAGCCGTTGGTATCCTCGATCATGCCGACCAACTGCGTCAGACAGCGAACGGTCATCCCCTGTTCGTCCAGGCGCGCGACGAGGATAGCCGTTCTTTCCTTGAACGCTCCCAGTACCAAGGCCGCATCGCTGGCCCCGTTGAACAGCCAGTTTTCCTTCGCGGTCTTCAGCGTCCTCAGAATCGGCTCGCGCAAATGGGCCGCCTTCCACTTCGCCGCGACGTGAGTCGCCGCGATCTGAACGTCAACGTCCCGGTCCTCGATCAGCCCCGCGATCAACTTGCCTGCCTCGGCAGGGGGCGGGACCGGCAGATTGTTCAGGGCAACTTCGCGCACGAAGGGTAACTCATGTTGTAGTGCGCGGACGAACGTCTCCTGCCAACCGCGGGGGCGAAACTGCTCGCGCGCGCCGGCCGTGCTGACGAAGCAAATCAGTTCGCCCGCCGATACTGGCTTCTCGTTGATGACGATTCCACGTTCGCCAAGAAGCCGCGCTGCGCGCACCAGGTCCTGACAGGCGCCGCGCGGCGGCATATGAGCATCGACAGGGCGGGGCAGTTTCAACGCCTCCGCGGCCGCGCGATCGAGCGCCTTGACGAGCAACGGCAACTCCTCCGCTGTCCCCAGGCAGACGACGAGGTACGCAGCCCCTTGCAGACTTTCCACATCGGTCTTTTGCAGCAGTTCGCGAGCCACCTTGCGAACGGCCGGCGCGAACTCCGGCTTCCAGCCCCGTTCGACCAGAAAGCGGCGGCGATACCAGTAGTCGTGGTCTGAGGGTCCGACTTTCTTCTCAAGCGCCGGATCGGGCAGTCGTTTGAGAAGCGTGGACAGCGCCGCGCGGGCAAACGCGGGATCGTTGTGGCCGAGAAGGCGGATCAGTTCTTTCGTCGCTTCGGGTGCCGGCATACTGCCAAGGGCGTCGAGAGCCGGCACATCGCCAAGGTCCGCGCTGTTGGCCAGCAGCGGCAGGTAGACCGGATAGATGAGCGTCGTATAGTCGGCGAATGGTTGGCGTTTCTCGCCTGCCGATGCGCCATGATCCTTCGGCAGCCGCGCCATCTGCTCGATAACTTCGCGCGCCTGTTTCTCATTCGGCATGACGAACTCGATCGTGGCGATGGCCGACGGGCGCTTGCTGGGATCGCGCTCGCTCCAGCCGAAATCATGCGTCACGCGCAGACGATAGACGCCCGGCTTCTCGAACCGCCGATAGCGCAGCAGTTGCAGCGACTCGAAGTGTTTTTCGCCCTCCTTGATCTCTTTCGTGTAGTGAAGGCCGCCCATCTCCATCGGGAACGGGTCGGGATCGGCAACGACCTTGCCCCGACCGTCCGTCGCGAACACCTTGAACCTCGTATGGCGCGTCGCTCCTCGATAATCGCCGCCGAGTTCGATCGTGAAAGGCTGCGCGGCCGTGTTCTCGATGCAAAGGTGTACGAGGACGTTCTCGCCGAGGAAATGGCGCGTCTTGTCGAGCAGCAGGGACAACTTCAGGCCCGGAGGGACCGGCCTGTCTTCGCCCGCGTTGCCCTGGCTGGAGTGAGAGAACATCACGGAGAACACCAGAAGGGGAGTCCACGGGAACCTGAGCATGGTCTGTCTCCGGGCGTGGCGAACAAATGGCCCTCTCAGTCTAAGACGAGCGAGCGAGCGGCTTCGTTCATGAGTCGCTATACTTGACGCGGTTAGGCCCGGCGCCCGGGTTGGGGGGGGGGGGGGGGGGGGCGGGGCGGGGGGGCGCGCGCCCGGCCGGCGCCCGCGCACCGCGCCCCGCCCCGCCCCCCCCCCCCCCAACACCCCGCGGGCCCCCCATACCCGCGTCAAGTATAGCGACTCATGAACGAAGCCGCTCGCTCGCTCGTCTTAGACTGAG
>JBBSDR010000915.1:0-3936 GCA_038240465.1 Gemmatales bacterium | reverse complement strand
CGCGGTGAGTTCCGCCGGCAGCTTGGCGTCAGGGCCGGCAAAGCGGAGCAGTGTCTGAGGGGCATCCTGTCCGACGGCGAAGACAGTATCGACGCGCTCCAGCAGCGGCACCGCGAGCAGGTCCGGATGGACGGTGATGAAGACAACGCTGGCGAGTTGCTCGGGCAGCAGGCCGGCAGGCGGCTTCCAGTCGGCCGGCAGCAAGTGGTGGGCCTCGTCGAGGATCAGCCAGTGGGGCCTGCCGGTGCGGGCGCGCATTTGCAGCAGTTGCGATAGCAGACCGAGGAAGAACGGCGGCCGGTCGGCTATCGGCAGGCCCGTGAGCGAGACGACGACGTTGTCCTCCGGCTTCTCCAGCAGTTGCAGCACCTCGGCGGCGACGGGAGCACGCTGCGGTCCTCCGAGTACGACGGCCCCCTCGAACGTCTCGTAGTCGCCCTCCGGGTCGATGATGCAGAACTGGTAACCCTGGGCAGCCAGCGTCTCGACGAACCCTGTCGCCACGGTCGATTTGCCGCTGGCCGACGGCCCAGTGATCAGCACGCTGGGTCCATAGGGAGAGAGCTTCACCTCCTGCTTGCCGGCAGTACCCAGAGGCAGGAACAGGCGTTCGATTCGGCCAGAGCGCTTGCCCAGGTCGTGCGCGATCATCTCCTCGATCAACTCGACCACGCCGGCGCCGTGATCGCCCCGGGTGACCAGGTCCGCCGTCTCCTTGAGGGCCGGCAGGGCATTGGACACGGCCGCCGAGAACTCACACAGGCGGAGCAGGGCATGATCGTTCTCGGCATCGCCGACGCCGACGGCGTTGTGCGGCGACAGGCTCATCTCCTTGAGAGCGGCGGCCAGCCCCGTCGCCTTGTTGACGCCGGCCGGCAGCACCATGACCGCGCCCTTGTTGAAGATCACCTGCATTTCGAGTCCGAGGTCGCGAATGGTATCGAGGACGGCTTTCTCGTGTGGCTCCCGGGTGGCGACGATGACCCGGCCGACCGAGATCGGCTTGACATTGCGCTCGTGCAAAAGGTTGAGGAACCTCTCGGAGGGATGCGCCGCCAGGGGCTTCTCTTGCCGGGTGCTGGGTCGATAAAGGAGCGCGCCGTTCTCGGCCACCACCCACTCGAACAGGTTGATCTTGGGGAAAATCCCCAGGAGTTCCGTAAGTTCTCGTCCTGTGACGAGGACGAGCCGGCGGCCCGTGGCCAGAAGTCTTTCGAGTGCCTCGACGGTGGAGTCAAAGACCCGTCCATCGGAGGCAAGCGTGCCATCGTAGTCGGTGGCCAGGACCTGGTAGCGCATCAGCGGCTCCCCTGGAATGAGGCGGAAAGGCTGCAACACCAGATAGCAATTGTTGTACCAGAGAGAGCTGAGTCGCTTGGGTCGAACGCGGAAAAAAGTGTTGCCGCTTGCGGCTTAGCGGACGAGCGGCGCGGCTCGCCAAGAATGGATGCGCGGAAAGAGTATCTGTCGCGATATAATGTCCCTTGATCCGTCAGGACGGTCACGCAGGGGGGACACATGCTATCCATCAACGGCGCAGGGGCGCGGACGTGTCGAGGAGTAAGCCGGCGCGAACTGCTTCGCGCGGGTGGTCTGTCGTTTCTGGGGCTGACGCTCCCGGACCTCCTCGCCGGCCAGGCTGCGGCACGCGGCCGAAAGGAGCATCCCACCTTCGGCAAGGCTCGCTCCTGTCTGATCGTCTACCTCAACGGCGGCGCGTCGCACCACGACACCTTCGACATGAAGCCGGACGCCCCCGAAGAGATTCGCGGCGAGTTCAAGCCCATCGCAACCAATGTCCCCGGCATTCGAGTTTGCGAACACTTGCCGATGGTCGCTCGCCACGCCGACAAGTTCACCGTCGTCCGCTCGATGAGCCATCGAGACAACAATCACCCCAGCGCCGTCTACTGGTCGCTGACCGGCCATGAATATCCGCGCGCCAGCAACCTGAGCGAGTTCCTGTCGCGCGAAGACCATCCGCACATCGGCTCCTCGCTGACCGCCGTCGAGGGGAAGAAGAATCGCGCCGTGCCGACATTCATCACACTGCCCGATTACATCGCGGTGAACGGCCCCATTCGCGCCGGGCAGCATGCGGGGTTCCTGGGCAGTCGCTTCGATCCGATGGTGCCGCGCGGCGATCCCAACAATGCGGCGTTCAAGCCGCTGGATCTCGGGCTGGTCCCCGGCGTGAAACCGGACCGGATGCAGCAGCGGCGCGCTCTCCTGGGGACAGTGAACGATCAGTTGCGCCATCTGGAGCGAACCGGCGCTGGCCGGCAACTCGACACTTCGTATGAGAAGGCGTTCGGCGTCCTCTCGTCCGGCAAGACGCAGCAGGCATTCGACGTTCATGCCGAGCCGGAGAAGGTGCGCGAGCGCTATGGGCGGAACCTCTTTGGCCAGTCGGTCCTGCTGGGCCGCCGGCTGGTCGAGGCGGGCGTCCGGCTCGTGCAAGTCAACTGGATTCGCATCATGGAGTTCGGCTGGGACACCCACACCGACAACTTCAACAACCTCAAAAACAAGCTGCTGCCGCCGGCCGACCGGGCCATTTCGGCGCTGCTGGACGATATGAACGCCAGCGGCCTGCTGAGAGAAACGCTGGTCATCGTCATGGGCGAGTTTGGCCGCAGTCCGAAGGTCACCAAGGAGAACGCCGGCCGCGAACACTGGGCCTCGGTGTACTCGATCGTCCTGGCCGGCGCGGGCATTCCGGGCGGCCGGCTTTACGGCTCCTCGGACAAGATCGGCGGCCAGCCTCTGGACCATCTCGTCACGCCGGGCCAGTTGGCGGCGACCATCTTTCATGCCCTTGGCGTCGATCCGACGAGCCATGTGCCGACGCTTCTGGAACGCCCCTGGCAAATCTGTGACGAGTCGCCGGTGCTGGATTTCTGGGGATAGAATTGTTCTCTTGAGGAGAGAAGATGAGGATCATGCGGACACTGCAACGACTGGCCGTGTCGCTCGCGTTCGGCGTACTCACCCAAATGGTGCGGGCCGATACGAAGCCGGTATCGACGAAAGAAGACGTGAGCCGGCTGCCGGCCGAGTCCGCCCAACTCTACGCCGACACCACGCTTTTCCCGCGCGAGATGAAGTATCAGCAAATCCCCTGGCTGCTCGATCTCGAAGAGGGCGTTCGAGTGGCGAAGCAGGAGAAACGGCCTGTCCTTATCTGGACCTCGGGCGACGATCCGCTGGAGCGATGCTGAGGCTACGCTCATGGACTCCGTGAGGGTCCGCTGTCGAATGACGACGTGATTCGCTTCCTGTCGCGCAACTGTGTTCCGGTCGCGCTGAACCTGTATGAGATTCGCAAGGCGAAGGGCGCCGGCGGCGACTTCTTCCGCGCCGTTCAGAAGCAGAGGCCGGCGCAGTATCAGGGACTCTACCTCGTCAACCCTGACGGCAAGGTGCTGGCCAGTCATCAGAACTTCAAGGACCACAAGACCTGGACTCGCGAGTTGCTCGCCGATCTCGAGCCGGGCCTGAAGGCGTTCGGTGAGGTCAAGCCGCGCGAGTTTCAGCGCGCCGATCCGCTGCCGCAGCGGGGCATCGGTTTCCTCAAGGACGGCGGCGTCTGTCTTGGCGTTTACCTGCGTTTCTCGATCAAGAACATTCCGCTGAACGAACTGCCGAACCCAACGCTTGACAGTCTCGTCCTGACGGCTGACGAGTGGAAGAGCCTGACGCCGGCGAAGGCGGAGGCGAAGAACGAGTGGGCTGTGCCGGAGGCAGTGGGCCGCAAGTTCGGCCGGCTTCTCGGTCCCGGCGACGAGAATAGCATGCCGCGGCCGAACGAGGTGAAGTCGGCGCGTTTCATCGGCAAGGTGAAGTCCATCGAGAACGGGGTTGCGTACCTCACCTACGAGGGCCAGTTCGCCGGGTCGCACGAAACGCAGTCGAACCGCGGCCTGTGCCACGGCG
>JBBSDR010000914.1:0-3936 GCA_038240465.1 Gemmatales bacterium | reverse complement strand
TCCCCCCCCTCGCCTGGCAAACGTCTTCACTGCTTGGTATTCGGTGCGGAATCCCTTTCCCCTGCAATGGTATCATTCCGGAGAGTCTTTTCGCCACCGTTCAGCCCGGTTGGTCGCGCTTCCGATGCTTGAGGAATATCTCATCCTCGCCAGCGCGATCCATCATCAGGAGTGCGGGCGGCATTCGGCCGAGTCGATCCGCGACAGTTCGTCGAAGATGCGGCTTGCTTCGGCGCTGAGACCTCCTGGGGGGCCATTGCCGGAATCCAGAGCCGAGAGGGCTTCACTCCACGGTTTCCAGCAGGCGCGATCCTCGACGGCCCGCAGCATCTCCGCCAGGGTGGACAATCCGCCTTGCTCGCGAATCCTCCGAAAGAGTGCGACGAGCCGACCATGGTTGAAAGAGCTAAACCAGATGGGACTTTTCGCGAGCCAATCCGGCATCAGCGATTGGGCGTTGATCCAGCCGTTCGTCCAGGTCGTCACTGCCATGATGGCGAAGGGCGTCCCTGGGTGAGTTGGTTCTCTTGTCATCGCCTCCTGAGCGTATTGCTGAGCCAGCGGAAGGTCTTCTTTATGGAGAAGACACAACCATGCGAGTCCTCGCTGGCTGCTGCCTGCTTTGGGGTCGAGTGGGATAGCCGTAATGTAGGCCTGCTCCGCTTCCGAGTATCGCTGGAGGTGGTCCGTGTACAGGTCGCCCAGTCCGTTGTGAGGGGGGGAGAATTTGGAGTCGAGTTGGATGGCCGTGAGGTAGGCCTGCTCCGCTTCCGGGTATCGCTGGAGGTAAAATTGGTACAGGTTGCCCAGTCCGTTGTGAGGGTAGGCGAATTTGGAGTCGAGTTGGATGGCCGTGAGGTAGGCCTGCTCCGCTTCCGGATACCGCTGGAGGTGGTCGTGGTAAAGGACACCCAAGTTGTTGAAGCAAATAGCTTCACGGGTTCCCAATTGGATCGCGCAGAGGTAAGCTACTTCTGTCTGTGAACTCCATCGTGCTTCGTTGCTTTCTGAGGGACTGAACGCATACCCAACACTGTAAAAACCTTCTCCGGCTTGCGATCTTTGGGGTAACCGCTCCGCTCCGAAATGATCGAATGCGGCTTTCAACATCGAGAATGCAGGTAATGCGTCGTTCGCTTTCATGCCCCATTCTGCCGCGGTGATACCCTCGACCAATGCAAGGCAGGCGTACTCATGGTCGGTCCATCCCTGCGAGCTGTTGCAGAGGCCGCGCAGCCAGGCGATCGTCCTTTTTCGCTCTGGCGCTTCCCCCGCAGTCTTCCAGAGTTTCCGCGCCTCCGTCAGTTTTGAAGCCGCCAGAGGAAGATCCCTCAACAGGGCCTCCACATCCTCGATCCCTTCGTCGTGGGCCATGACCACGACAAGCAATCGAGCCAGTTCCGGCACCGCACGGTCGCCATCGCGCCAAGCACTCAGATTCAACTGCATCGTTCGCCGTGCGATCGCTTCGGGGTTGCCTTCCTCTTCCGATACCGGCGGAAGTGCCTGGATCGCCTGTTCGACCGCATCGAACACATCGTCGAAGAGAGCGGGCCGGTTCGCCTCATCGCGCCAGTAGCGGCGCAGATAATCCCGCACCGTGGCATGCAAATCGCCGCCGGACAGAAGCGCGTAACGTGCCCCCAGGTCCTTTAACCGATCGCGGGGCCGCAACTCCGGCCAGAGTTGCGCGAGGACATCCCCATCCGCACGCTGCAGAACGGCCAGCGCGATGATGTCGCGCAGGTCGTCTTCTCGCTCCGGCTTGCGCTCCAGGGAAAGGTGATAGAGCAGCCTCTGGGCGACTGTGCCGACAACCTGGCGAACCGCCTCACCTTCGTCGAGAGGTTCCTCTTCTCTCTCGGCCAACTCGCGGAGGATCGAACCTTCAATCCCGTCGTCGTGCAGATCGAGGAGCGCTCGCAGCGCTAACGGAACCCCAAGAGTGATCCGGTGCAGTTGCTCTGCTGTCTTGCCGTGATCTCCCTCGACAGGCCGCTTGAGTTTGTCCAGGGCTGCCTCGATCTCCTCAACGCTGAATCGGCGCGATTCGGCAAAGGGGACATCGCGGAAACGCTCGCGCAACTCGGCCTGCCACCCTTCCCGGCTCCCTGGAGCCAGGGCCACATCCGGTCTCAGGCGGCTGCCGATCAGGACCAGCAGCGGTGTCTCGTCACGGCACAAAGGAGCGAGGAGGTTTTGCAGCCAGCGATCCAGGTCCGCCGAGAGGACCTCGCAGGTGTCCAGCAGGAGCAGCAGCGGTTTTTCCCTGGCTGCCTGCCGCAGCGATTCGCGCAGTCCCTCGGCCAGGACGCCGTCCGGATTGATCGCCGCATTCTCGGCATCCCGGGCGGTCTCACGGCACCAGGTCTCGAAGATCGCCTGAAAACGTTTGGCATCGCGCCGCCAGTTCTCCACGTTTCGGGTTCGTTTCTTCTCATCGTCAACCCAGATGCCCTCTTGTTTCAGCAATTGCAAAAGCCCCGAGCCAACCCGCTCCGGTCCCGCCGCCGGGGAAAGCTGTCCCTCGAACTGGTCCCGCAGGCGTCGATGATGCTCGCCCTGCAGCCGCACGCGCTCCCTGGCGAACCAGTACGGATCGGCGGCCGTCTCGCCGCACGTTTGCACGAGCCGATAGGCAATCGTCTCGAACAGATGGTCCGCACATCGTGGCTCTCCCGTCAGCGGGTAACGCCAGACGGTCGAGTCCCAGTCGACGATCGCGGCCCGGACGTCTGCGCCGGCCTGAAGCCGGGACCGATGCAGGAACCAGCTTTTGCCCATCCCTCCGAAACCATGCACCCAGATGACCTTGACGGTGCGCCCGCCCTCGGGTTGCTGGCCGGTCCTGGCCCGGTGCAACAATCCCTGCACGGCGTCGGCCACGTCATTCAACTGGAGTTGCCGGCCGATGAATCGATCGGGGACCACGCTCCAATCGTCCGGCGGGAGGGGCGCGATGGCCGGCCGTTGCAGACAGATCGCCTCGTCAGACACAATAACCGGCGGCGGCGTTTGCTTCGCCTCCCACTCGGCCCTGATGACCTCAAGCCGTTCGCGGAATTCCCGCAGCGTCGAGAATTCCGTCCGGGCGGCGATCACGTCGAGGACAGCGCGTGCATTTTTGGCTTGCAGCACGCGCAACTCGATTTCGGGGCGGGCCTCGGCATATCCCGCGATCACCGACAGCGCCGCATTTTCTCGGCCATCCCGTCCGGCAGCGCCCTCGTCATGCGGGGCGATCACCCACACGACCAGGCCGACCTCGTTCAGGTGTTCGGGTACGTCGTGCAGGTCCCAGCCGTTTTCCGGCAGCGTTTGCCAGCCCCATCCCGGAGGGAGTTTCTCCAGATAGGCCGCTCCTGTATCCGTGGGACAGAGAACGAGAACTCCTGTGCCGGGCGTGGGGGCGCCGGCAAGCCGAATCCAATGGTCCGGCGATTGAACGGCGTCGCGAATCTCTTTTGGCTTCGACAGGCGCGGACAAAGAAAACCGTTCAGCGGTGGATCGCTCAACCATTTCGACAGGAGCGGGCGCACACAAGCCAGGCCGACTGCTTTTCCCAGGCCCAGCCCATAGCCGACCTCAAAGCCGACGTTGGCATTGGGCAAATCGACGAACGCCAGCAGTCGATCGCAATTCCTGATGCCCGGTTCAACTCTCGATTTCCAGATCGCCCCCTGCTTCAATCCCTCGGGTGAACCCGGCCAATCGACGAGGCAACCTTCCGGGGGATTGTCCGAGACCCCTTCCAGGTTCCCGGGCAGCGTGCCGCCGATCTCGAAGTCATAGGCGATGAAGATGTTTGTGGGCATGACGAGCGCCAGTTGGAAAGAATCGAGAGCATCCCTCTCCGACAATTGTACCGGGCCGCCGCACACCCCGATGCGGAAAAAGGGAGCGGACGTGATGATTCAGTGGCGGAAAAGCTCCAC
>JBBSDR010000913.1:0-3940 GCA_038240465.1 Gemmatales bacterium | reverse complement strand
GCCTGCTCTTCTTGCGGAAGTGAAGAGCAGGCGAGACGCCTGCACCACGGGGGAGAGCAGGCGAGCCGCCTGCACCACGGAAGAGTGGCTAACCAAAACGAGAACATTCCTCTCCTACGGAGAAAGACAATGGACCTGGGCTGCACCGGATACAAGCTGAGCCGTCGAAGTCTCCTCGGGGCCGCGGCTGGCACCTTCCTCGGACTGAACGTCAAAACCCTCCTCGCCGCGGCCGGCAAGGACAGCAAGCAGAAGGCCGAGCACGTCATCCTGTTCTGGATGGGCGGCGGCATGAGCCACATCGACACCTGGGACCCCAAGCCGGGCCGTCCGACGGGTGGCGAGTTCGATCCCATCAAGACCAGCGTGGGCGGCATTCAACTGCCGGAGATCTTCCCCGAACTGGCCAAGCAGATGAAGCACATCGCGCTCATCCGCTCCATCGCCGGCACCAACGGCGATCACGGCCGGGCGACCTATCAGCTTCAGACGAGCTACAACCAGTCGCCGAACCTGCAGCACCCCGGCATCGGCTCGGTGGTCGTGTCACAGAAGGACGGCATGGGCGATCTGCCGGCCTACATCACGGTCAGCGGCCTGGCGCCCAAGGCGGGCTATCTCGGCCAGAAGTGCGAGGCGTACTTCGTCGGCCGTCCTGGCGAGAAGGACCCCTACCTGGCCTTCCCCGAGGGCATCGTGCAGACTCGTGGCGACCGCCGCCTCGAGATCCTGAGCAAGATGAACAAGAAGCAGGCCGAGAAGCTGCCGGCCAGCGAGACGAAGTCGAGCGCGACGGCCGTCGAGGACGCGATTCGTCTGATGCGTTCGCCGGCGCTGGAGGCTTTCGAGGTCCACAAGGAGAAGCGTGAAGTCCGCGAGCGGTACGGCGACAACGAGTTCGGTCGCGGTGCCCTGCTGGCTCGCCGGCTGGTCGAGAAGGGCGTTCGCTTCATCCAGGTCAACCGCGGCGGCTACGACACGCACACGAACAACTTCCCCGCGATGCGCAATCACGGCGAGGTGATGGACCCGGCCCTGGCGGCGCTGATCGAGGACCTGGCCAAGAGCGGTCTGCTGGCCAAGACGATGGTGATCGTGCTGAGCGAGTTCGGCCGGACGCCGAAGATCAACATGCAGGAAGGCCGCGACCATCACGCGGCGGTGTTTAGCTGTCTGCTGGCTGGCGGCGGCATCAAGGGCGGTCAGGTGATCGGCTCGTCCGACATCGACGGCGTCTTCCCGAAGGACCGCCCGGTCAAGGTTCCGGACATTCACGCCAGCGTCTGCCACGCGCTGGGCATCGATCCGACACTGGAGGTGAACACGCCTCTACAGCGGCCGATGAAGCTGGTCGATGGCGGCAAGCCGGTGACAGAGTTGTTCTGAGCCTGCCGATGATCTTCAAGGAGCCGCGAGGACTGGCGAGTGGGAGAGCTTCTCCTGTTCGCTGCTCTTCGCGGCTCCTTCTGTTTTTACGATTTGCGGGATTCGGACTGCCGATCCGCGTGATAAGATGCCTGGAGGAAATCGTGTCACCAGTGAGGGAGAAACCCATGCCGTTAGCCGAACTCCTGCCGGCAATTCAGGCATTGCCTCGGGCGGAAAAGTTGCGCTTGACCCAATTGCTCATCGTTGAGCTGGCGCACGAAGAGGGGGTTCCTCTCTTCGAGGCGGGGCAGACCTATCCAGTCTGGTCCCCCTACGATTCTTATGAGGCGGCAAACGGCTTGATGGAGGCGTTGGAGCAGGCAAGCAAAGGAGGCTGAGCTTGTCAGCGAATCGAATCAATCGATTTTTTCCGGGGAACGCACAACATCGAAAAATATGCTATGATTGCTGTGCAGGGTATTCACTCCCAAATTGATACCGGCCACTAACGACACGAACTGTGTCGGCTTTCCTTCTGAACAAGCGATTCGACCCTGACACCAGGATTACGGCCTGCTTTGGCAGCGTCAGGGATGCGGTTGCAGGGATTGTGCGATGATTGCTCGTTCAATGCCTCCTTCCGCGGTCCTTGTCAATTGGCCGACGCGCCTGTAGGCTATCCCGAACAACTTCGATTGGAAATCGACCTTCTGAACGTAATGGCGCTGTTTGTGATGCGTCCATGGGGTTCGCACGCGCAGTTCACATGAGAGGGGTTATGTATGAACGACGACAGATGCATGTTTGAGCAGTTTCTCTCGGAGGCTGCCGACGACATCCGCCAATACGAGACGGCAAGGGGTCGCGCCCATCATGATGGGGCTACGAAAGCCCTCCGTCAACTGAGAGTGCATGTCTGGAAAGCAAGAGACTCGTGGATGCTTGTGGAATTCCACTATCACCAAAAGGCGACTCCGTTGCCCTGGTGGTCGATGCAGGTGGCCGAAGATCTGCCCACTGCGATTCGCCAATATCTGCAGGCTCTCCGAGAGGAATTGGACATCGACTACCTTCCTGGTGCCGGGGCAGCGGTGCTAAAAATCCAACAACTCATCGAGGGTACTTACGAAGACAGCCAAGATGCCAACCCGCGTGCTGACGAAGAGTTGGATAGTGAGGTAGACTGCGCTTTTTGCAGTAAGATCAATCGCGTCGGTCGGGTGCAGAAGCAATTCCAGTGTGTAGCGTGTGGCATGGTGGACACCATCGACGATGATTGATCCCTTCGGAGAGGAAAAACAAGTGAGTGTATTGTGTCCGCCCGACCGATTCTCGGACGCTAACTGTCTCTGAACTCCTCGCCCCTGCATAAGGAATGCCTGATGACGAGCCACTGGTATCTCGGTCGCGAAAACCGCCAGAAGTTCGGCCCTTACTCGATGGTGGAGCTGAAGCATTTCGCTGTCTCGCGAGTCCTGCACAATACAGACATGGTCCTTGAGGTGGGAACAAGAACATGGGTCGAGGCAAGTTCAGTGCTGGAGTTGTTTCCAAAATGGCGAGCGTTGAGCATTCGCCAGCCGTTTGCCGAACTCATCATGCTGGGGAAAAAACCGATTGAGTACCGCAGCTGGCTGACACACATTCGGGGGCCTGTTTACATCTATGCCTGTAAGACACGAGGGCGCCGGGAGGATTACGAGAAAAACGACCTCAACACGGAGGCGTTGCCGCATGGTGTCCTCCTCGGTACAGTCGAACTCGTGGATTGCCTCGAGAACTACGGCGAATTCGAGTGGCGCATGACGAAGCCTCAGCGGTTGGTGAACCCGTTGCAGGTAAAAGCCATGCCCCAGCCAGGCTTCTTCTGGCCATTCGGGAAGTGAGAGTGCCTCAGTGTCACCTAAAAAATCTTGGCAAGGGCGTATCGGCTCTTGTGCATCAAGGAGGGTGAGCATGGGACAGGGAACGAGTGGGGTCACACGCGAACTTGAAGCGCTAATAGCGCAAAAATCGGTCATCCTCTCGAAAGCCCATACGTTCTCAACGATTGGCCTGCCGGAAACAGCCCAGGCGCATTGGGTGACTGCAGCCTCATACGAAGAGCGGATCGCCTCGCTCCTTGATGCGCATGGCGAAAGCCTGGAAGCCGCGGTGCATCGAATCAGCGCGGCTTCCTGTTACAAAAAGGCCGGCGACCCAAGCCGGGCCACGAACCTGTATCGCGCCGCGCTGGCGGGTCCGCTGCGGGATGTCACGCGCAACGAAGTCGATGCGATGCTGACCGAGTGCCTTGCCCTCCTGCGCGGGACCACGCCCTGAAAAGGCCGTCAGAGTAGCGACTGACCCGGATGCGTATTACCTCGGCAAGAAAGAAGCTCACTTGTAGCCGAAGTCGCCAGACTAAAGTGGACCCCATTGTCTAGACCAAAAAAGTGGAATTCTAAGCTACACCTTCGGGAGCCGAATTCCACGACCCGTTGACGCTTGCCTCTGCTCCGCCTCACGCCCGCCGGAGCCTGTCTCGACCATACACCTCAGCCGGCGTCCGGTACTCTAGCGACTGATGAGG
>JBBSDR010000912.1:0-3941 GCA_038240465.1 Gemmatales bacterium | reverse complement strand
CAAGGATGTAGTTGGTCCACTCGGTACAGGCGACCTCGCCGGACTCCACGACGCGGCGGGCGTGGGCGGACAATCCCCGCGCCTCCAGCCCGATGATGTAGGCGACATCGACGCGCTTGAGGAGTTGTCCGCGTCCGGTGAGATTACCGGCGCAGAGCAACTGAAAGTCGTGCGTCGCGGTGTGGCCCGCGAAACCGAGGTTCTGTGGATTCTGCCGCACCACTTCGTGAACGATTGCTGTCGGAATGCGATCGGCGCCGAAGCCGCCGGTGGCCAGGTAATCGCCGTCGTGAACCAGGCGCCGCACGGCTTCCTCGGCCGTCGTCAATTTATCGACCAGCGCCCGCGGCTTGCCGGCGAAGAACTGCCGCGCGTGGTTCGCGGAGGGATCGGTAAAGAGGACGCCATCGCCCTGGGAGAGGATGTTCATGATCGATTGTCGATTTTCGATTGATGATTTTCAATTGTGCCGGAGAGTCAGACGCTCAATCGAAAATCAACAATCGAAAATCGACAATCAAGGTTAGCGGGCCTCGTATTCCTTGAGGAGTTGACGAAAACGCGGATCGTGGCGGACGAGTTCGAGATCGCGGTCCTCGCGCATGTAGCGGAAATCGTGATAGCCCAGTTCGACGGCGCGACGGAGCATTTTGAGGCACTGGTCCGGACGCTTCAGACGAGCGTAGCGGCAGGCGAGGTTGTAGTGTGCCAGTGGATCGGCAGAACAGAGCTGGACCAGACGGCGGTCGATTTGCAGTCCCTCGGCGTAACGGCCCTTGAGCGTCAGAAGCTTGCTCATCAGCCGCAGCACGTCGATGTAATCGGGAGTCCGCTCGAGGACGCCGTTGAAGAACACCAGATCGAAGTCGAGTTGGCCCTGGTCGATAGCACGCGATCCCGCCTGGCTTGCCGCCGCCGGCCCGGAATCTTCGTTGGAATGCTTGCCCAGATGCGCCATGTTCATCCCCTCGCCGCGGGCAGCCGATATCACAGCGACGCTCGCCCGTGAGCAGCCGTCGCCGTCTTCTGACCTTCTCAGATTATAACTGCTCCTCGCGGACGTGCAAAACCAATCGGGCGAAGGCGAACCCCGAATGGAAAAAAATGCCGGGGCAGCTTCTCAGCAAAGCTGCCCCGGCCTATCGAGTGGGATGCGTGGCAATTCAGAAGCCGTCGCTCAGGGTTCTTCCCCGTTGAGGTCATCTTCCTCGTCATCATCATCGTCGTCGTCATCGTCAAAGTCATCGTCGTCATCGTCGAAGTCATCGTCGAGATCGTCGTCGAGGTCATCGTCGTCGAGATCGTCGTCGAGGTCATCGTCGAGGTCATCGTCGTCGAGATCGTCGTCGAGGTCATCGTCGTCGAGGTCGTCATCGTCATCGTCGAGATCGTCATCATCGTCGTCTTCGAGGTCGTCATCCTCATCGACGTCTTCATCGGGCGAATGAGCGTTCCACTCGTCCAGGGAACGGACGGAGAGCCACCACGGAGCAGACTCTTCTGTCGATTGGCAGGTGGGCATCAGCAGGTTGCCTCCAAACATGAGCGTGTCCTCGAGCGGGATACAGTTGGCTATGGAGAGGACGTCCTCTGTCCTCCCCCTTGCGGTTCAATAGCAGGGAAAGTTCGAGTCAGGATCGGCTCGAAAGTACGGGCAATCTAGCTGACTTATCCACCTTGTCAACGGCATTTCTGGAAAAGTTCGACACCCCGGCGCCAGGGCCGGTTTCCCCGGTGAATGAGCCATGAGATCGCCGGGGCGCGGTGCGGCGTATCTCTCTGCGCGGCAACTTCTTGAAGCGGCGAAACCCCGGAGGCGAGACCGGGCTTTGATCGGAGTGCGCCGGCCGCTATGATGCCATCAAGGCCGGCGTCACGACGGGCGCGCGACGCGGGTCCGGATCGTGGATCGCCCCTCGGACGGACCATCATGCGGCAAGTGCTGTTTCGCATCCCGATCACCAGGGACGGCATCCCGATTTACGGCTTCGGGATGATGCTGCTGGCAGCCTTCCTCTCCTGCATCTGGCTGGCCAAGCGCCGGGCGGCGAAGGTTGGCATCGACCGCTCCGTCATCGAGGACCTTGCCATCTACCTCTTCGGCGGCGGCATCCTCGGCGCCCGCATCTGCTATTTGCTGGTGACGCCCGATGCTCTGCGCGGCGTCAATAACCCCCTGGATTTCCTGATCCGCCTGGTTTCCATCTGGGATGGTGGGATCATCTTCTACGGCGCGGTCATCGGCGGCCTGCTCTGTTACTTCATCGGTTATTACTTCACCTTTCGCTTCCGAAAAAACGTGACGACCCTGCGTCTGGCCGATGTCGTCGCCCCGACGATCGCGGTCGGCCTGATGCTGGGCCGGGTCGGCTGCTTCCTCAACGGCTGCTGTTTCGGTCAGGTTGCGTGCGCGTCGTGTCCGGGAGTGGGGTTTCCCATGTCGTCGCCGGCGCGGTACGACCTGGTGGCGGCGGGGTTTCAAACTCCCGCCGGCTTCCTTTTGCAAGAGAAGAAACCGGGTGAGCCGGACAGCGCGGCCCGTGTGACCCAGATCGAGGCTGGCTCCGAGGCCGACGTGAACGGGCTGAAGCTGGGCGACCTCATTGTCAAGGTCAACGGCAAGGACGTGGAGCGCATCAAGGTGGCGGGTCAGGAGGTGCCATCGGCCGATAGCGTGGCGAAGTTGCTGACGATCCTGTGGCCGCGCGGAGAGGCGACCCTGCTGTTGACGGTGGACCGCAATGGCCAGGAACAGGAGTTGCCGGCCTTCGAGCCACGGACACTTCCGCTGCAGCCGACGCAGGTCTACGAATCGATCAGCATGATTCTCGTACTGCTGCTGCTGTTGGCGTTCGACGCCCTCAAGTGGCGCGAGGGCCAGGTGATGGCCCTGATGATGATCTGCTACGGCCTGCATCGATACGTCAACGAGACCCTGCGTATCGACCAGCGCCCGGCCGGTTTCGAGAGCTACATCAGCATTCTTCTCTTCTTCAGCGGCATCGTCATGATGGTCTGGCTGGCCCTGCGGAAGAAGCTGCTTGCGGCGAGCGTCCCTCAGGCGTAGGTGTATCCCGCCGGGGTAATGACCAGTTCGGGAATGACGACGTGGGGCGGCAATGCGGCGACGAACAGGATGGCTGCCGCCACGTCTTCTGCTTTCAAGATGCGCTGCCGATGTTCGTCGCTGACCGGCTGAGGCCGGTTTTCCAGGATCGGCGTATCGACCTCTCCAGGATAGATGGTGCTGACGCGCAGGCCGCTGTTCTTCTCCTCGGCCGCCAGTCCCATCGCGAACCCGCGCATCCCGAACTTCGCGGCCACATAGGCGATTCCGCCCAGCGGCGAAGCGCGCTTGCCTGAGATGGAATTGACGTTGATGACCAGTCCCTTTTTCCGCTCGATCATGTGAGGCAGGGCGGCCAGGACGCAGTAGAACGCTCCGTCCATGTTCGCCTGCACGAGCTTGCGCCAGCGCTCCGGCGTCATCTCGCGCATGGACCGTTCCTTGGCGTTGGCACCGGCGTTGTTGACCAGGATGTCGAGTCCGCCGTGTGTCTGGATGACCTTATCGACAACGGCCTGGACCTGCTCCGGCTCGCCCACGTCGGCGGCCTGATGCAACACGTCGCCGCCGAGTGAGGCGGCGGCGCGGGCCAGTTTCGCGGCATCGCGGCCGGTGATGGCAACGCGCGCGCCGGCTTCGAGGAACAGTTTCGCCGCGGCCAGGCCGATACCGCTGCCGCCGCCGGTGATCAGGACCGATTGGTTCTTGAGATTGCTCATGGGAAGACCAAAAAAGAGAAGAATCGACCACGAATCACACGAATCACACGAATAAAGACAAAAAAGAGGAATTGAATAAGAGAAAGAAACACAGCCTCTCAGTCTCTATTTCTACTGTGCTGGATTGGCGAGCCAGGAGCGTAAGCGACTGGAGT
>JBBSDR010000911.1:0-3945 GCA_038240465.1 Gemmatales bacterium | reverse complement strand
TATTACGGGGCACTTGTGGGCCTCCTGGGGTGCCGGTTTGCCCCCCGCGGGACCACCCCGCGGGGACGCACACGGCGAAGACATTACATCTCCCAGTACTTCTTCGCCCCCGCCGCCGTCAGCAGAGCGCGCTTCACCGCGACAGCGACCAGCTTCGTCTTGTAGCCGTTCTGGCCCAGCGGCTTCGCTCCCTCCGCCGCCACCTCGCCCGCGGCGCCGGCCGTCTCCTCCGTGATCTCCTTGCCCTCGATCGCCTTCGCGGCCTTGTCGGCGACGTACGGCGTCGGCGCCACATGACCCAGGACGATCTTGACGTCCTTCGGTTTGCCCTGATCGAGGACGAACGATACCGCCGCCTGCACCAGCGGCCAGTCGTGCGACTGCTTGTGCCGCACCTCGTAGCTCGCACTCTTCAGCCCCGGCTTGCAGTCGATCGTCACCAACGTCACCAGCTCGTTCGCGGCCAGGACGTGCTCGCGCTCGCCGGCCTCCGACGGCGCCTTGAAGAACTTCGACAGTTCGATCGTCCGCGTCTTGCCGCCGCTGCCCAGCACACTGACCGTCGCGCCCAGGGCGATCAGGGCGGGAGCCAGCGTCGAGGGATTGACGATGACGCACGGATGGCCCTTGGTGAAAATCGCGTGATAGCGGTTCTCACCGTCGAGCGCGAAACACTTGTCGCCGCCCTTGAGCAGACAGTTGACGTGTTCGTCGCGGAAATACCAGCAGCGATTGCGCTGGCACAGGTTGCCACCCAGCGTGCCCATGTTGCGGATCTGCGGCCCGCCAATGAGCCTCGCTGCTTCCATCAGGGCCGTGCAGTACTTGCGGATCGTCGGCTCGCTTGCCAGCGTCGCCAGTTTGACGCCGGCGCCGAGGGCCAGGATCGGTGGCTCGCGCTCGAAGATCTCGATCTTGTCGAAGCCGGCCACGGCGTTCAGACTGACCACCTTGTCCGGCTGCGCGACGTACTCCTTCTGGAGGTCGAGCAGGTCGGTGCCGCCGGCCAGCAGTTCGGTCTTGCCCCACTTGGGGCCGAGCAGCGCGACGGCTTCTGCCGCTGTCTTGGGCCTGTGCAGAACGAAGCTTTTCATGACTACTTGTCCCCCTTCCGGGCCGCGAGGGCCGCCAGAACGCGATCCGGAGTGAACGGCGTGTCGGATACGCGGACGCCGATGGCGTTGAAGATGGCGTTGGCAATGGCGGCGTGCGTCGAGATGGTCGGCGGCTCGCCAATGCCGACGACGCCCCGCTCCGGCATGTCCATCATGTGAACGATGATCTTCGGCATGTCCTTGATGCCGCCGAGCTTGTAGAACTCCATGTCCGCATTGACCTGCCGGCCCGTGTTGCGGTCGAGGATGTTCTCCTCGAACAGGGCATAGTTCAGCCCCATGATGACGCCGCCGGTCACCTGCGATTCACAGGCCATTCGGTTGATGATCAGACCGCAATCCTGCACCGCGATCACCTTCTTGACCTTGACCACTCCTGTCTCGATATCGACCGTCACCTCGGCCACCTGCACGCCGCAGACACCGTTGTTGGAGACGCCGGCGTTCTCGGGCAGCAGCGTCGCCGCCGCGTTCCACGAGCCGACAGCCTTGATCTGATCCATGCCGAGCCGGGCGCAGGCCTCACGCCAGGTCCAGCTCCGGTCGCGTGTCTTATCGACGACCTTGCCCGACTCGATGGCCAGATTGTCCTTCTTCGAGCCGAGCCGGGGCGCGATCTTCGCGAACAACTCATCGCGAGCCTTGACAGCCGCCTGAAGCGCGGCCGGGGCCTGAGAAGGACACGTCGTACTGCCGCCGGAACCCGACGAGGCGCCGTACTGGCTCTCGCCGAGCTTGACCGTGATGTCGTCCGGGTTCAGTCCGAGAATCTCGGCCGTGACGATGGCCGTCACCGTTCGCTGAGCCGTGCCGAGGTCCTGCGTCGAGGTGAGAGCGGTCACGGATCCATCGCGGCCAATCAGCACAGTGGACTCGTTGAGCTGCGAACTGGCCGCCCCGCCCCAGGTGTGCAGGGCCATGCCGATGCCCGTCTTGACGACGCCCGCACCCTCGCCGGGAACGTGCCACTTGTTCTTCCAGTCCGACAGCTTGGCCGCGATCTTGATCTGTTTCAGATAGAGGACATGACGCAGCGCGTTGATCGACTCCGGCGCGTCGAGCGCCGACTCGGCAACCGTCGGCGGCAGGTTCTTGATGCGGACCACCAGCGGGTTCAGCTCCAGCTTCGCCGCCAGGTCGTCGATGGCGCAGTCGGTCAGGTAGCAGCTCTGCGGATGGCCGGGAGCGCGCATCGCCCGCTGCTTGGCGATGTTGGTGCGGACGACGGTGTGCTTCGTCTTGAGGTTGGGGAAGATGTAGACGTAAGGCAGCGGACCGACGGTCGGCGAGTTGGCGATACCGCCGGTGCCGTAGCAGTCGATCTCACAGGCGATGATGGTGCCGTCCTTCTTGGCGCCGAGCTTCACCGTTCCGTAGGCGGAAGGCCGGCTGCCGCCGATGACGACTTCATCGCGGCGATCGAGCATCAGCTTGACCGGCGCCTTGGCCATCTTGGCCAGTTCGCAGGCGGCGATGCCCTGCGGATCGGCGTTGAACTTGGAGCCGTAGCCGCCGCCCATGTGATGCGTGATGCACTTGACCGAGCCGGCCGGCAGCTTGAAGTGGCGCGTCAGGTCGGCCACCATGTTGATCGTCGCCTGGATCGAGGCATAGACAGTCAGGCCGGTCAAATCCTTGTCCCAGACGGCGACCAGGCCGTGCGATTCGAGGCATTGATGGCTGATGTGGGCCATGCCGTAGTGACCTTCGACGACGATATCGGCGGCCGTGAAAGCCGCGGCGGTGTCGCCCTCGGTGCGCTGTTGCGGCGGCAGGATGTTCTTGCGTTCCTTCTTCGGGCCTGCCTCGGGGACCGTGGCCAGGTCCTTCTGAAGGACGTCCTTCTCCTTGACCTGGAAGGGAAGCACCTCGTACTCGGCCTTGACGAGATGCAGGGCGTCGAGCAGGTGTTCCTCGGTGTCGGCGGCGAGGGCGACGACTTCCTCACCGACGTGGAACAGCTCCTGGCCTTCCTTCGCCATCGGATAGACGGCCTTGACTCCGGGCGCCTTCTCGGCCTTCGACGTGTCGAGCGACTTCAGCTTGGCGTGAGCGTGCGGGCAGCGCAGGATGGTGGCGTGGAGCAGGCCGGGCAGGTTGATGTCGAAGCTGTACTTCGCCTTGCCGCTGGCCTTGTCGAAGCCGTCGATACGGGTGAACTTCGAGCCGAGCAGGCGTGGTTTTTCGGGCCATTTCGCGACCATGGCTAGGCCTCCTTCCGTTTGGACTTGCACAGGGTGGCGATGGTATCGCGCATCTGTTCGTAGGTGCCGCAGCGGCAGATGTTGCCACACAGGCCTTCCTCGACTTCCGCGGGCGTGGCCCGAGGATTGGCCTGGAAGACGGCGTGCATGGCGACGACGAAGCCAGGGGTGCAGAAGCCGCACTGCTGGGCGTCCGCCTCGACGAAAGCGGACGGCACCTCGGCGAGCGATTCGGCCGTGGTGATCTTCTTGTCCTGCGCTTCGACGGCGAACATGGTACAGGAGTAGATCGGCTTGCCGTCGATGAGGACGGTGCAGGCACCGCAGGTGCCGCGGTCGCAGACGCGCTTGCAGCCGGTGACGTCGAGGTAGTTGCGCAGTGCGTCGAGCAGGGTGACGCGCGGTTCGACCTTGGTTTCGAGTTTCTCGCCGTTGACGGTGAGGGTGAGGGCGACAGGTCCGGGACCCATCGCGGCGGTTTTCGGTTGTTCGTCCTTGTCGTCAAGGGCGGCCTCGGCGAGACCGGCGGCGCTGCCGGTCAGGGCAGCGGTGGCCGCGGTCAGACCGGAGCCGCGCAGGAATTCACGGCGTGAATAGCCGCCCCTGCCGGTGTCCTGTCCCGATGC
>JBBSDR010000910.1:0-3947 GCA_038240465.1 Gemmatales bacterium | reverse complement strand
TTGTCTCCCTTGTGCAGCCGGCTCGTCACATACATCTCGGGCGTATTGCCCGGTCCGCTGCGCACCTCCGCCTCGGGGACGGTCACCGGCGCGGAATAGGCGAGCCTCGGCTCCTCGGCCCGCGCCGCGGCACCGAGCAGCAGAGCGGTCAAACTCATGCCGAGCCAATGCGTCAAGGTCATGGCGGTTCTCCTCGTTCACCCCGAATTGGGCGAGCCGAACGCGACCGATCGAGGTCCACTTCTTCGGGGCGCACGCTTATAGCGTCTGGCTCCAGCGATGCAAGAGCAGCCGATTGCTTTCCTTCCGTGTCGCCCGGATAATAGCCATCGTCATTAGCGGCGATCCAACCTGAAGGATTCCACGCATGCTTCGAGATCGCGCCTTCCTCCTGCTTGGCCTCCTCTGCCTGAATAGCCCCGTCTACGCCGGCCGCTCCAACAGCCTGATGGACGTCTCATCCGACGGCAGCCGGTTGCTCGTGGTCAACTCCGACAATGGGACCCTCAGCGTCGTCGATACAAAGGAACGCAAGCTGCTTCGAGAGATCAAGGTCGGCCAGAAGCCCGAAGGCGTCACCTGGATCGGCAAGGCACCGCTCGCCGCCGTCACCGTCTACAAGGAAGACCTTGTCGTCTTCATCGACACCGAGAAAGGACAGATCGTCCACAAGCTCGCCGTCGCGGATGAACCTTACGGCATCGTCGCCAACGAGGACGGCACCAGAGCCTGGGTCACGCACGAATATCCCGGCCTGGTCAGCGAGATCGACCTGAAGGAACGCAAGGTGATTCGCACAATGCCGGCCGGCTCGTTCCTTCGCGGCATCGCCCTGCACAACGACGACAAGCGCGTCTATGTCACCGGCTTTTACACCGCCGAGTTGCACGCCATCGACCTCGCCTCGGGCAAGGTGGTCGATTCGTGGAAGGGCCAGACGCGCGACAACCTGAGCCGCAATGTTGTCCTGCATCCGAAGCGGCCCAAGGCGTATTTGCCGCACATTCGCTCGCGCATCGACGTCATTGACGGCGCCGGCTCGATTTTCCCTCAAGTGACCATCTACGACACCATCCCACCCAACGGGACCAAGCGCCGGACGTCGTTCGCGATGGACACCTTTAACGGCGTCTACGTCACGACCAATCCCTGGGAGGCTGCTCTGACTCCCGACGGCAAGCGACTGTTTGTCGTCTACGCCGGCACGAATGACATGAACGTCTGCCGGGTGATCGACGACGATTACAAGGAGATTCAGACCATCGGTCTGCCATTGACAGTCGGCCAGAACCCGCGCGCCGTGCGTGTCAGTCCTGATGGCAAGCTGCTGTTCGTCAGCAACACGCTCGATTTCGCCGTGGGTATCTACGACGCCACTTCGGATCGGCCTCGGCTGCTGGGGACGGTGAAGGTGTGCGAGCCGCCGCAGACGCCGGAGTGGGTGCGCGGCAAGGTGCTGTTCAGCATCGCGAATCAGCAGACGTCCCGGCCGCGCTGGATCGCCTGCGCCTCGTGTCATCCCGATGGCCACAGCGATGGCCGGGTCTGGCAGAACCCCGAAGGCAAACGCAAGACGACGCCGTTGATGGGAGTCGCCCACACGCACCCGCTGCACTGGTCGGCCGATCGCGATGAGGTGCAGGACTTCGAGTACACCATTCGCGGCCGGCTGATGCAGGGCTTCGGCTTGCTGCGCGGGCCGATCAAGCCCAAGGAGGGCTTCAAGCCGACGGAACTGGAGGAGAAGATGTCGGGGCGCTCGGACGATCTGGATGCCCTGGCCATCTACACCAACAGTTTCGAGTTCACGCTGTCGCCGCACAACCCGGCGCCGGGCAAGCTCTTTGTCGAGGCAGAGCGCGGCAAGAAGCTGTTCTTCAGCAAGGAGGTCGGCTGCGCGGTGTGTCACAGCGGTCCCTATTACACCGACAGTTCGCTGCAAAAGCCGTTCAAGCTGCACGACGTCGGCACCGGCCGCGACGATCCGACGGAGAAGATGGGGACGAAGTACGACACGCCAACGCTGCTCGGCATTTATCGCTCGGCCCCCTATCTGCACGACGGCTCGGCGAAGACGCTGCGCGATCTGCTGACGGTGTGCAACAAGGAGGACAAACACGGCAAGGCGTCGCATCTTGAGGCGAAGGACGTCGATGATCTGCTGGCGTTCTTGAAGGCGCTGCCGTACGAGAAGCCACCGTCGGAGACGCCCAACACGGTCAAGTTTCGCGTGGTCCCGAAGAAGGAGTGAAGAACGTGTTGCCGCTTGCGGCTTAGCGGGTGCAATCCTCTCATGCGCAGCGCAGTCCTTGAACTCAATGGCGATAACCTGACGCTCGATGACGCCGAGCATATCCTGCGCGGCCGGATCGAGCGACTGTCCGTGTCAACTGACGCCCGGCGGCGCATCCAGGCGGCGCGGCGCTGTCTTGAAGAATTGCTCGCCGAGGGACGGACGATTTACGGCGTCAACACCGGCTTCGGCAAGCTCGCCAACCAGCGCATCGAACCGACCGAAATCCTCGCCCTGCAAGAGAACCTTCTCCGCTCTCACGCCGTCGGCATGGGGCCGCTGCTGTCCATCGGCGAATCGCGGCTGGCGCTGGCCCTGCGCATCCAGGCGCTGGCGCGGGGGCATTCCGGCGTCACGGTCGGACTGGTCGAGCAACTTCTTGAGATGTTCAACCGTGGGGTGACGCCGGCCATTCCCGAGCAGGGCAGCGTCGGCGCCAGCGGCGATCTCGCACCACTGGCTCATCTCGCCCTGGTCGTCATGGGGGAGGGACACGCTTTCGTTGTCAGTCCGGGGGTCGATCGCGAAGAGCATCCAGGCCGGCCGCGCAAGCCGATCAGCGGCCGGGCCGCCCTGCGCCAGGCGCGGCTGAAACCGTATCGGCCTCAGTCCAAGGAGGGACTGTCGCTCATCAACGGCACGCAGATCAGCACGGCCCTGCTGGCCGAGGCGCTGGTGCGAGCGCGGCAACTGCTGAAAGTGGCGGACATCGCCGGAGCGGTCACCATCGAGGCGACGAAGAGTTCGGTGAAGCCGTTCGACGAGCGTATCCAGGCCATCCGGCCGCATCCGGGGCAGGCGGCGTGTGCGGCCAACCTGCGCCGCCTGCTGGCCGACAGTGAGGTGATGGAGTCGCACAAGGATTGCGCCAAGGTGCAGGACGCCTACAGCATGCGTTGCATGCCGCAGGTCCACGGCACGGCCCGCGACGCCCTGACTCATGTTGTCGGCGTCGTCGAACGCGAGTTGAATTCCGCGACGGACAATCCCCTTGTCTTTGCCGAGACGCGCGAAGTGATCTCCGGCGGCAACTTCCACGCTCAGCCGATCGCCCTGGCCGCGGACCTGCTGACGGCGGCGCTGACGGACCTGTCGAGCATCAGCGAGCGGCGTGTGGAGAACCTTGTCAATCCCGATCTGAGCGGCCTGCCGGGCTTCCTGACTCCGCATCCGGGATTGAACAGCGGCATGATGCTGGTGCAGGTCCTGGCGGCGGCGCTGGTGGCGGAGAACAGGGCGGCGTCGTTCCCGGCATCGGTCGATTCGATTCCGACGAGCGCCAATCGCGAGGACCATGTCTCGATGGCGACCAACGCGGCGCGGAAGTGTCGTACGGTCGCGGTCAACACGACGCGCGTGCTGGCCTGCGAGGTGCTGTGCGGGTGTCAGGGGCTGGAGTTTCATTTGCCCCTGCAACCGGGGCGCGGCGTCATCGCGGCGTATCGGCTGGTGCGCGAACACGTCCGGCCATTGGGGCGTGACCGGACGCTGCATCGCGATCTGGAGGCGGTCGAGAAACTGATTCGCTCCGGCTCGCTTGTGGCCGCGGTTGAGGGAGCGTGCGGCGCGATTGCTTGAGGCGAGCCGGGAGCGTCAGCGACCGGAGTTTGAGAAGGAGCGACCGGAGTTTGAGAAGGAGCGACCGGAGTTGGAA
>JBBSDR010000909.1:0-3948 GCA_038240465.1 Gemmatales bacterium | reverse complement strand
AGCGCGTCGTGAAGGAGCAGTTCACGGACGCCAGGGACTTCACCGACGAGATGATTCCCGCAGTGGCCGCCTACCTGCGGCGCGACGCCAAGGGCTTTCTCTGCGACCCGTCGCTGGTCAAGAATATCCGCGCGGTGCTGGACAGCTACCTGGCCCTGCGACGCGCTGGACAGCCGCACCCCGAGGGTGTGTTGACGCTGCGCGTGAAGGCGGAGCAGGAGCGCCGGCTGCTCCACGGCGTCGGGATTTGAACGCGATTCAGAGAAGGCGAGCGCCGCGGCGTAAGGTCGGACGCCGCGAGCGAAGGACCGAACCGGAGGTAGCGCATGCTAGCAGGCGTCAACCGTCGCAACTTTCTCGGGCTGGGCGCATCGTTCCTCGGCCTGGGCCTCGCGGATGTGCTGCGCCTGAGAGCGGCAAGTGCCGTGCAGTCCAACAAATCGCTGATCGTCTTCTGGACGCATGGCGGCATAAGCCAGCAGGACACCTACGACCTGAAACCGGACGCCCCCGCCGAATTTCGCGGCATGTATCGGCCCATCGCCACGCGCGTTCCAGGCATCCAGATCACGCAGCGTTTTCCGCGCCAGGCCCGTGTGATGGACCGTCTCTCCATCGTCCGTTCGGTGAATCACCAGAACGCGATTCACGCTCCCTCAGCTCACTGGATGCAAACCGGCTATTTCGGGCCGACGCTGGCTCGCAATGCGCCACAGAAGCCGTCGTTTGGCTCGGTCATCGCTCGCAACCGCAGCACCGGCCAATCCCACATGCCCCCTTATGTGGCCATTCCCAAGGCGGAAGCCTTTGGCTATCAGGGCGCGGTCTACCTCGGCGCCGCTCATAACCCGTTTGAAGTTGGCGCTGATCCCAATGCTCCCGGTTTCCGCGTGCCGAACCTGGCTCTGCCCGGCACGTTGGCCCTCAAGAGCGTTCGGAGTCGCGGCGAATTGCTCCGCGAGTTCGATACGCTGCGCCGCGACGTGGACGTCTCAGGGACCCTTGAAGGACTGAATAGTTTCAAGGCCCAGGCGCTGGAGATGGTGACCGGCGACCGGGTGCGCAACGCCTTTGACCTGGGCAAGGAGGACCCCCGGCTGCGCGACCGTTATGGCCGGCACCTCTACGGCCAGGGCGCTCTCCTGGCGCGGAGGCTGGTCGAGGCTGGCACGAGTTGCGTCACCATCAACACCGGTTACTGGGACCACCACGACAACATCGAACGCGGACTGGAAGAGCAACTGCCCCCCCTCGATGCGGCCATCGCCACGCTGGTCGAAGACCTCGACGACCGGGGGATGCTGAATGACGTGATCCTCTATTGCGCGGGAGAATTTGGACGCACGCCCCTCATCAACGGCCACGCCGGCCGTGACCACTGGTCCAACTGTTTTTCGGTGCTGCTTGGCGGTGGTGGTCTGAAGGGCGGCCAGGTGGTCGGGGCCAGTGAGCCGCGGGGCGGCAAGGTCAGCGAGCGTCCTGTCTCCCCGAGCGATTTGCTGGCCACCCTGTATCAGGCGCTGGGCATCCCACTCGACACCCACTACGCCGATGCCTCGGGCCGCCCGGTCAGCATCACTGGCATGGGCAAGCCGATCCACGAATTGCAGTAGCGGGTCAGACATCCTTTGACGGGTTGACCAGGCGAGCCGAGCCGCGTACGCGGCCGAGTAGGTTGGCCCGCACCCGGCCGCTTACGCGGCTTGGCTCGCCAAGAATCGCAACGACCTGGAGTGGATTGAAAATGAATAACGTCCTCACTTCACCCGGGTGGACCTACCCAGCAGACCTGAATCAGGCAGCGCTTGATGAACTCGCCACGCTGGAGCGGCAATGGCGGTCGGGAGCCGGGCCGGAACTGGCGCGGTGGTCCGAGTGGCTTGCGCAGATTCCCGAAACCGTTCGAGCGAGTCAGCCCCGCATCCTGGAGGCAGTCCTCGCGGCTGCCTTGCATGAACTTTTCCGGCGCAACGAACGGGTGACCCTCGATCAGTTCAGTGCCGCGGTCCCGCGGTTTTCGCCGGAAGTCGCCCGTGGGATAATCGAACATGCGCGCCGGCAGTGGCAGCAGGAGGCGACATCCCAGTTCGGTGCTACCGAGTCGCCGCCCAGTGTGACCCACTCGGCACTCCTTCGACAGGAAGAATCCACAGCCAGCTCACGCGATGAGTCCTTGCCGGCGAGCATCCCCGGCTACGAGATCCTGAGCGAACTCGGTCGCGGCGGCATGGGTGTCGTCTACAAGGCCCGGCAGATCAAGGCCGGCCGGATCGTCGCCTTGAAGATGATCCTGGCCGGCGCTCACGCGAGTCCCGCTGGCCTGGCACGTTTTCGCACCGAAGCGGAGGCCTTCGCTCGCCTGCAACACCCCAACATCGTCCAGATTTATGAGGTCGATGAACACGACGGCTTACCCTTCTTCTCACTGGAGTTCTGCGCCGGCGGCAGCCTGGACCAGCAGCTCCACGGCGCTCCCCAGCGCCCGGCGGAAGCGGCCCGGCTGGTGGAGACGCTGGCACGCGCGATGTGCGCCGCGCATCAGCAGGGCGTCATTCACCGCGACCTGAAGCCGGCCAACATCCTCCTTCGTCGAAAATCCGAATCTCCCAATCCGAAACCCGAAACGAAGACAGACAACTTGTCTTCCGCTTCTGGGTCGGATTTCGGATGTCGCCCTTCGGATTTTGAGCCGAAGATCACGGACTTCGGCCTCGCCAAGAAACTGGACGAAGTGGGCCAAACCGTCAGCGGCTCGATCATGGGGACGCCGTCGTACATGGCTCCGGAGCAAGCTGCGGGGAAGGTCCACGAGGTAGGGCCGCTGGCGGACGTGTACGCGCTGGGGGCCATCCTTTACGAGTGCCTCACCGGCCGGCCGCCCTTCAAGGGCGTCACTCTTCTGGACACGCTGGAGCAGGTGCGATCGCGGGAGCCGGTGCCGCCAACCTCACTGCAGCCTGCCGTGCCGCGCGACCTGGAAACAATCTGTCTGAAGTGCCTTCAGAAGGAGGCGGCCAAGCGTTACGGCTCGGCGCTGGAGCTGGCCGACGACCTGGCACGGTTCTCGCGCGGCGAGCCAATCCTGGCCCGTCCGGTGAGCCGGCTCGAACGCGGCTGGCGCTGGGGCCGGCGCAATCCCTGGCTGGCGTCGGCGCTGGCAGCAGTTGTCATGTCATTGATCGTCGTGACCGCTGTCAGTGTGACGGCGGCCGTGCGGATCAGCGCGGCCCGCGAGGCGTCGGAGCGCGACGCGGAGCGGGCGCGGCGTGGCCTGAAGCTGGCGAGTGGGGCCCTCGATGCCGCCGTCAGCAAGATCACCGAGAACCCTCGGCTCCGCGACCGGGGCTTCTTTGGGATGCGCAAGGAACTTCTCGGCTCCATCCTGCCCTTTTATGAGGAACTGGCCGAGTTGAAGAGCGACGATCCCGACCTGGAGGCCAGGCGCGCTCGCGCCTACGGCACACTGGGCGAGATCCGCTGGTGGATGGGGCAGAACGACGAGTCTCTTGTCGCATTCCGGAAGATGGAGGAGATCTTCGATGCTCTGATCGCCCGGCATCCGGACGTGGAGGACTACCAGTTTTCCGCGGCGAAAATCCACAGTTCCCTCGCCACGTTGTTCTACGAGAAGGGCCTGAGGGCCGAATCCTGGGCGGCGCACAAGCGGGCGGAGGAGTTGACCGAACGCCTGGTGGCCGCGACGCCGAACAACTCCGATTATCACGAACTCCGCCTGAACCTCCGGCTGATTCGCGCTCAGGGGCTGCTTCGTGAAGGGCTGCACGACCAGGTCCTCGACTGTCTTCGCCAGGCTGAGCTGTTGCAGGCCGAAGCCGGGCAGCGCTTCCCCGACAATGTGGAATTCCAGGCTCAGTTGACTCACATCCACACGACACGCGGACTCTGCCATGGGCAGATGAACAGGAAAGGCGACGCCGAGAAATCGCT
>JBBSDR010000908.1:0-3950 GCA_038240465.1 Gemmatales bacterium | reverse complement strand
ATCATAGCCTCCTTGCATGGTGAGGGTAGTGACAAACCCATCAAGACAGGAGGCTATGCTTTTGTCAGCAAAACTAGAACGGTCTTGTGGTTAGCCGCGAATACATTGATCGGGAAGCTTGACCGGAGGACAAGGTGAAGGAAGTTCTGACGATGATCCTCGCGGGCGGTAGAGGCTCACGCCTGGGACCGCTCACGCGCGATCGGGCGAAGCCGGCCGTCCCCTTCGGCGGGCTGTATCGCATCATCGACTTCACCCTGTCCAATTGCATCAACAGCAATCTGCGCCGCGTCTTCGTCCTGACGCAGTACAAGAACCGCAGCCTCGACCGCCACATCGGCGCCGGCTGGTCCTTTCTGCCGCGCGAACTGGACGAGTACATCGAGGTGCTGCCGCCGCAGCAGCGCATCGACGAGAACTGGTACAAGGGCACCGCCGACGCCATCTATCAGAACATTTACAGCATCGAAAAGGCCGATCCGCGGCTGGTCCTCATCCTGGCCGGCGATCACGTCTACAAGATGGACTACGGCGACATGATCGAGGCCCATCTCGAACGGCACGCCACGATCACCATGGGCTGCATTCCGGTGCCGCGCCTCGAGGGCAGGAACTTCGGCATCATTCATGTCGATGACCGGGACCGCGTCGTCAGTTTTGTCGAAAAGCCGGCCGATCCGCCGCCGATGCCGGGCCATCCCGATTTGTGCCTCGCCTCGATGGGCATTTATGTGTTCACGGCTCGATCCATGTATGAATCGCTCTGTCAGGACGCGGCCCGGCAGGACAGCAATCACGATTTTGGCCGCAATATCCTGCCCGAGATGATCCAGCGCAGCGATGTGTTCGCCTATCGCTTCCGCGACAAGAACCGGAAAGCCGACTCGTACTGGCGCGACGTCGGCACCCTCGACGCCTACTTTCAGACCAACATGGACCTGATCGGCATCGATCCGCTGTTCAACCTTTACGATCAGGAATGGCCGATCCGCACCTATCAGCCGCAGATCCCGCCGCCGAAGTTTGTCTTCGCCGAGAGCGGTCCTGCCGGGCAGGCGCGGCGCGGTGAGGCGCTGGACAGCATGGTTTGCCAGGGTTGCATCATCTCCGGCGGCCAGGTGCGGCGCAGCATTCTCGGGCCGGCCGTGCGCGTCAACAGTTACGCCACGGTCGAGGATTCGATCCTGTTCGATCGCGTCGAGATCGGCCGGCACTGCCGCATTCGCCGGGCCATCATCGATAAGGACGTCAAGGTGCCGCCGCATACGACGCTGGGCCACAACCTGGATCAAGACCGCCAGCGCGGCTTTCTCATATCGGAGCAGGGCGTCATCGTCATCGCCAAGGGAGAGACGTTCGACGCTCCCGCAGTCAAATGATGAGCGAAGGGCCGCCGCTTGCGGCTTAGCGGTCTTTGCCGCTAAGCCGCAAGCGGCAAGAGGGGCCTTTATTCTGGGATTTCCGATGCATCGTCCGCGAACCTTCGTCTGGTATTTCCTTGCGCTTCTGTTGCTGGGCGTCCTCGCCGTTGTCGCGCCCATCATCGTCAACCTCAGACAACAGTTGACCCCGGAACAGGCCGGCGAGGCGCGGGCGCGGTGGAATCAGCAAGGGCCGGCGAGCTACGACCTTCGCTATCTCGAACGGATGGACGAAGACGAGATCGGCGACGTCTACGAGGTCAAGGTGCGCGGCGGCGAGGTGGTCGCTCTGCGCATCAACAAACGGCTCATCGCCCTCGAAGCCCTGACGGCCGAGCAACGGCAGCGATACACCGTACCCGGCCTGTTCGACCAGATCGAGGCGCATTTGGGCGAACAGAAGGAAGGGAAACGCCTCAACTTCGCGACGGCGCACTTTGACGCCGCGCGCGGGTCCCCGACCCACTACGTCCGCCGGGTGCGCGGCTCACGGTCGCGCCTGGAGTGGCTGATCAACGTGACACCGGTGAGCGAGTGAGAGAGCGTGGAACGACGAGCTTACCTTTTCCCTGGCTTTTGCGCACTTCCCGGGGGGTAATCCCTTGCCTTGAGCGCGGGTTGGGGCGTACCATACGGAGAGTCAAGACGTAACGCCTCGCGGAACGGACTGTCACGGTGCTGATCGATTCGACCCATCGCCGCTGGTGTATTGCCGCCCTTGTGATCGGGCTGGCAGGTTACATCCTCTATCGCGTCCTGAATGCGGGCAGGCCCGAACCGCTGACCGGCGGCAGTTTCATCGGGCTGTGGTACGGAGTCGCCGGCTCGCTGCTGCTGGTCTATGCGGGACTGCTCGCCGGGCATCGCCGGGCGCCCGTGCGGCGCTGGCTGGGACGGCGTCAAACCTGGCTGCGCGGCCATATCTGGCTCGGCGCACTCAGCAGCGTGTTCCTGCTGTGTCACAGCGGATTCTCCTGGGGCGGGCCGCTCGAAGTCGCTCTGTGGATCGCGCTGATCGGCGTCCTGGCCACCGGCGTCCTCGGCGTCATTGTCCAGCAAGTGTTTCCACGTCTGCTGACAGCCCGGGTCCACTGCGAGGCGCCCTACGAGCAAATCCCTCATCTTTGCGAGGTGATGCGCCGGGAGGCCGACATGCTGGTCGATGGCGTTTGCGGTCCGCACGATCCGTCGCCGCACAACGTCGAGAACACGATGGCGGCCGTCCACTACGCCAGCGACTCGCGCGCCCAGTTGCGCGATTTCTACGAACAGGACGTTCGCCCTTTCCTGCAGCCAACTGTGCCGTCCGGCAACCCCCTGCTCGATCCCGTCCAGGTCGAGGCCCGCTTCAGTAAGTTGCGCCGTTTGCCGGGCATGGACGAGGTGGCGAACGAGGTCGAACGGCTGGCGCGGTTCTGCGAGGAACGCCGGCTGCTGCTGGACCAGGAGCGGATTCACTTCTGGCTGCACGCCTGGCTGCTCGTCCATGTGCCGCTGTCGGTCGCTCTGCTGGTCCTGGGCGTGCTGCACGCGGCGACAGCGCTGTACCTGTACTACTGACGGTTTACGTTTCGCGCGAAACGTAAACCGCGCGCGGGGAGAGCCATGCCCTCTGCATTTCGCACTCAGAAGAACCTGTCTGAATGGGTCGAACTGGATTATTATCGCCGGCAGCGGCGTCTGAAACGCTGGCGACGCCTGTTCGGGTGGAGTATTCTCGTGGTCTGCCTTGCCGGAGCGGCCCTGGCTGCGGTGCTGCCGCGTTCGCAGCGCCTGGTCCAGGCGGGGCCTCTTTCGTCCGCCCATGCGATGTTCAACGACGACTGCGGCCGCTGTCATGAAGCCCACTTCCAGACCGTGAAGAAATTCACCGACTGGGACCCGGCGACTCACGTCGTCAGCGATCGGGCCTGTACTTCCTGCCACGAGGGCCCCGCGCACAACGAGGCCGCTCTGAACGCGCCCGCGTGTGCCGAGTGCCATCGCGAACATCGCGGCAAGCTGAGCCTGGCCCGTGTCGCCGATGGACACTGTCTCGCCTGTCATGCCGATTTGCAGAACCACCGCCAGGGAGGGGCGGCGGGGTTGAAGTTTGTCGATGTCAAGAGCTTCCAGGGAGACGCTCATCCCGAGTTCGCCCTGCATCGCAACAATCGCACAGACCCGGGACAGATCCACTTCAACCACCAGAAGCATCTCAAGGACGGCGGCATCCACGGTCGCGAGGGCAAGGAGCAGTTGAAGTGCGTCGATTGTCACAAGCCCGATTCCGCGGGCCGTTACATGAAGCCGATCAACTACGAGTACGACTGCGCCAGGTGCCATCCCCTGTCGATCCAGATCGTCGGTAACTCGTTCGCACCGGCCGAACTCAAGGCCAAGGTCGATGCTTTCAACGCGAAGTGTGTGCCGCACCGGAAGCCGGAGATCGTTCGCGGAGTGCTGCGTGAGAGGCTGCTGCAGCTTGCCGACACTCGTCCAGGAATTCTTCGCGGCGTCGTAACGAAGGACATCGCCGCCCATGCCGCT
>JBBSDR010000907.1:0-3955 GCA_038240465.1 Gemmatales bacterium | reverse complement strand
CCCCAGCAGAAGGGCGAAGGTCACGGCAAGGAAGGCCCAGAACTGGGTTCTGGAAAGTTTAGTCCTCGGGGTAGCAAGCTCCATGCGGTCGTCTCCAGAGGAACGGGTGAATGGCGGCCGACTTGCGATTGCTGACAGTGGCGACGGGCCGGATGCGTTCAAGAGTGTTGGGCGGGCCCGGCTTCAGTTTACGGTAGAGCGCGGTTTACGCCGCGTCGTCGAGCTTCTTGATCACCAGTTCATTGAGTACGGCCGGATTGGCCTGACCCTTAGAGAGCTTCATCACCTGGCCGACGAAGAACGCCGCGACGGTGCGTTTGCCGCCTTTGAACTGGGCGACCTGGGCGGGGTTGGCGGCGATGGCGTCGTCAATCATGGTTTCGAGTGCCGACGTGTCGGAGATCTGCTGGGGCTTGTCGCGGGAGTAGACGTAAGCAAAATCGCGGCCCTCGGCGAAGCAGGTGTCGAGAAGCTGTTTGAGCTGCTTGGAGGAGATTTCTCCGGCTTCGGCGAGGTCGGCGGCGAGCACCACGCCGTCCAGCGTGACCGGGGACTGCAGCTGTTCGAGGTTAGCGGCGCGCAGGCGCATGGTGATTTCGCTGAGCAGGATGGCGGCGACGCGTCGAGGTGACTTCGCGGCGCGTGCGGCGGTTTCGAAGCGGTCGGCGAAGGCGCGGTCGGCTGTGAGGGTTGCGGCGTCCTGCGGCGCGATGCCGTACTCGGCGATCATGCGGGCGCGGCGGGCCTCGGGCAGCTCGGGCATGTCGCTGAGGATCTGCTTCTGCCACTCAGTGCCGACGACGAGCGGCGGAAGGTCGGGCTCGGGGAAGTAACGATAGTCGTGGGCTTGTTCCTTCGAGCGCATGGAGAAGGTGCGGCCTTCGGCGTTGTTCCAGAGGCGAGACTCCTGGATGACGCGGCCGCCGTCTTCGATGACGCCGATCTGGCGCTCGATTTCGTATTCGACGGCGGTGCGGATGTAGCGGAAGCTGTTCACGTTTTTTACTTCGGCCTTGGTGCCGTAGGCCTTTTCGCCGAGCCGCGCGTAGTCGTCTTTGAGCATGACGCTGACGTTGGCATCGCAGCGGAGGGAGCCTTCTTCCATGTTGCAGTCGGACACGCCGGTGTAGAGCATGATTTCCTTGAGCCGGGTGAGATAGTCGAAGACCTCGTCGGCCGTACGGAGGTCGGGTTCAGAGACGATTTCGACAAGCGGCGTGCCGCAGCGGTTGAGGTCGATGTAGGTGCGGGAGGCGGAGTCGGCGAAGCCGTCGTGGAGGCTCTTGCCGGCGTCCTCTTCCATGTGCAGGCGGGTGACGCCGATGGCTTTGTCGTGGCCTGCGGCGTCCTTGACGACGATGCGGCCGTGCTCGGCGATGGGCTTGTCGAATTGGGAGATCTGGTAGCCCTTGGGGGAGTCGGGGTAGAAGTAGTTCTTGCGAGAGAAGATGCTGGTCTCGCGGATTTCGCAGCCGATAGCGCGCGCCGCGAGGACGGCGAACTCGACGGCCTGGCGGTTAAGCACGGGCAAGGCGCCGGGCAGGCCGAGGCAGGTGGGGCAGGTGTGGGTGTTGGGCTCGCCGCCATACTCGTTGCGGCATCCGCAGAAGGCCTTGGACTGCGTGAGCAGCTGGACGTGGACCTCGAGGCCGATGACGGGCTGGTACTTGGCGAGGACCTCGGGAGAGAGTTGGGTGGGCATACGTGTAGTTCAAGTCTAATGAAGCAGGAGCGATTCTGCATCACGCCTTATACTCGTGGCCAAGGGAGACTCGCCTGATGAACCGTCGTCTATGCCTCGCCGCCTCTTTGCTTCTTGGATTGTTTGCCCCGGTGCTCGCGAGTCAAACGCCGGTTCCGCAGCCTGCTGTGTCGGCGCCGCCTGTGGGAACGCCCGCGGTGTCCGCTCCAACGCCCCCCAAGCTGCCGGAACCGGCTCCGCAGACGACGGTGCCGGATGTGACGCGGTATCTGAACAATCCCGACCTGCTGAAGTTCAGCACGGCGCAGGTGGCGGCGTTCAATGATCGCGATGCGGATGTATTGTTTCTCGGCGACTCCATTACGCAAGGCTGGCGCGGCAAGGGTGAGGCAGTGTGGCAGGCCAACTTTGCAGGGCGCAACGCGCTGGATTTCGGGATCAGCGGCGACCAGACGCAGCATGTCTTGTGGCGTTTGAACAACTACCCGATCCAGCGGATGCACCCGAAGGTGGCCGTGGTGCTGATCGGGACCAACAACACCCAGAACACGGCGCCGGAGATTGCGGACGGCGTGAAGGCCGTGCTGACGAAGACACAGACGATGTTTCCCGGGATCAAGATCATCCTGTGCAGCATTATGCCGAACGCCCGAGCGCACGATTTGATGGTGGACGCGAACAAGATTCTCCGCACCTTTGATGACCAGAGCACCGTGTTCTACCTGGACCTGGACCCGGTGATGACGCCGGTGGGCGATAACTGGAAGGGACTGAGCGACGATCATCTGCACCCCGATGCGGCGGGCTATCAACTGTGGGCGGACGCGCTGCTGCCGCTCTTGAACAAGTTGCTGCCCATGACGCCGGGCGTCCCGGTTCAGCCTTGAAGAGCCGCTAAGGCGTTAGCGCGAGGGTGTGGGCGGGCTCGGCGCGGAGTGTGAGGGTCGTGCCGTCCAGCCAATGCGGCAACTGGTCGAGGTACCAGGGGCTGGCGGGGTTGGCGGACTGCCCCGTGGGGATGTTGGAAGTGGCGGCTGCGGGGCTGCTGAGGTCGGCGGTGAAGCGCTCCGACGGGCCGAAGGCGTGGCTGGTGGCCTTGATCGTGGAGGTGTCGCCGCCGATGACGCGGGGCCCGGAGCCGGTGCGAACGCCGAGCAGGATCTCGAGAAACAAGTTGGAGAGCAGCGGGTGTGCGAGCTCGACTGGATGTGTGCGGCTGTAGCTCCAGGTGGCGAGGTTGGCGGGCGCGTGGGCGGTGGTGAGACCCCGATCGACCGCATCGGACAGCAGGTCGTTCCAGTCGGCGTAGCCTTGCGGCAGCCAGCGCGCGGGCGTGTGCAGAACAAGCTGCTCGAGCGCGTAGCCCTGCTCGCTCCAGGAATAGAGCCGGGCGATGTCCTCCGGCCTGGAGGTTTGCGCGCTGGCCTGGTCGTGCGCCTTGATCTGGGCAGTGAGCAGCAGGTTAATCAACTCAGCGCGGGCAGCGGCTACGATGGCCGGTGCCGGGGCGTCGACGGCTACTTCGCCGTCCCAGCGGCGGAGGATGTCGGCCGCCGCGTGCAGGCGAGGGCTGGAGCGGCGGCTGTGGTCGAGCGCGTATGCCATGCGCCTCGCCAGCGCCAGATCGAACTCGGAGTGGACGTCCATCTGGATGCGGAGCATGTCGGCGGGCGTCAGCCCCGTGCTGTTGGCGAGCAGGCGGCTGATGCGTTCGACGCGATAGGGTGAGGCCCAGTTGAGCGCAATGGCGTAGGGGTAACCGTCCGGCGTGATGCGGGCGTTGGCTGTGGCGAGGAAGCCGCTTTGAGGGTCTATGACGGCGGGGAGATCCGCGTAGGGAATGTAGCCCGACCACTGCACATTGGGGTCGAGCGCGTCCACCGGGACGGCTGGAATCGGCGAGCCGATGGTGTAGTTCAGGGGTGGCGCGGGTGGCGGGATGTCGGACGCGGGTTCTGGGTTGTGGATTCCTGGTTGCGGGCGGGTAGATGCCGCAGGCTGGCGAGTCCGGGTTCTGCGGCGGGGGCGGTAGGTTGCTTCGCGAAAGAGCGGCAGAGGCCCCTGTCCGCCGGTCCGGAGAGTCTGGACAGGCCGGACAGTCCGGACCGGGCGAACAGGGGCTGGCAAATCTGCTGGGGTAGCAAACGTTTGCTCGTCGTCCTCGTCAGCGGGGGCTGGAGTGGCGTCGGGGTCGGGGGTGGTGTCTGGCTGGGCGAGGATAGGGTGGTGCAGCCCGAGTCCGCGGATGGGGAT
>JBBSDR010000906.1:0-3958 GCA_038240465.1 Gemmatales bacterium | reverse complement strand
CTGCGTTTTTGGCCCTAGAATACGCTTGGAATGTTCAAGTAATTATTGCCCGGCTCCTAAAGCAGCGTGCTGGTTTCCTTCGAGTGCGGCCGGTAGTGATCCTTGCCGTAGCGGAGCAGTTCCTCCCGCGCGCTGAACAGGTGGAGCATGGCGTTGTGTTTCGTGGCACAGACCAAGACCAACCTCGCCGCCGACCACAGAGGGTATCGTTTCCACGTCGCCGAGAAGCTCATCTCCTGAACCGATAGCGCCGAGGTTAATCGCGCCGTCTACATCGACGAGTGGCGAGAAACCGAACTCACCGCCGACAGCCTGCTTGCTCCTCCCCGCTCCGATGATGACACGGAAGCCCGCCAGGATCGCCAGTCTCAGATCAAGGAGGCGCGCGAGCCTATCCTCGAGTTGCTGGCCGATGGTCCCCGAAAACAGAGCGAGTGTCTCGAGGAGGGCAAGCATCTTGGGCTGAGCGAATCCACAATGCAGCGGACACGCCGCAAGCTGAAGTGCCAGAGCAAGAGAATCAAGGATGACGAGGACACTCACTACGTCTGGCATTCGCCGATAAGCTGACATCCTGACAAGCTGACAACCTGCCGAACTTCCTTGCCCGATTGTGCTTCCAGATGACTGGTTGTCAGCTTGTCAGCTTGTCACCCCCCTGGTCGTCCTCCAGCAGTTCGGTCCCCGAACAGATCGAGACACTCGCAGGCGAAAGAAAAGTCACGAAAACAGATACAAAGTCACGCAGTCTGTTCACTATCGGGGGTTAACAATGGGAGGGTTTGAGGCTTCTCGGAGAGGGCCTGCTTCGCCTTCGTGCCGAACGCCTGCTTGCTCTCTGGAGCGTCGATGTGCAAAAGGCGAATCTTGTGCGTCTCCTTGTCGAGCAGGACATGGATCGTGTCGCCGTCCGTGACCTTGACGACCTTGCCCGTGAACTGCATCGGCGGATCGTCAGCGTGAGCGGGCGCGATGAGCGACAAGATCAGGCGTAGACACAGCTGCTTCATGGCTTTGCTTCAGAGACTCCTGCGGGGATTGCCCCTTTGAACCCTCGGCCGGATTCCACGACTACGGGGAGAAACACTTCACTGCGCGTGTGCCATCATTTCTGTTTGTTCCCAGATCGGGCGGAACCCCGATAGCACTTTCTCCATCACGCCGCCGAGCAAGCTTGGACTCTCCAGAATCGCGGCGTCGCGCTGGCGCCGCAAGAACCGGGCGACGCAGATCCAGATCGGTTCCCGAGGAGGCGCGAGGATCCAGGGTGCAACCTCCCCCATCGGCACGAATTGATGCGTCCCGCCAACATTATCAGACCATTCGATCTCGAGCTGGTTATCATTCACGAAGCGTTCAAACTCACTGCGTTGTGTCCTGACCACGTTCGCGAAGCAGGCGTAGGCAAGATGCACCGCAGTTGGGTCACCGCCTTTTCTCAATGTAAACTCGAACCCTAGCCCCACCGAGAAGTGAGTTGGCCGCAGGCAGATGTTGAAGTGACCCTCATTACGCCCACCACAGTGATAGGTATAACATTCGTGTGGGTGCGATGCAAGGTTCCCGAACGCATCCTTCTCAGCGGTGCGAGCCTTCCAGCGACGGCGGGTTTCCTGAACATCGCGCATGCACGGCAGCTGGTTCAAGTACGAATGGAGGGAGCGGACGAACGGTGTGAATCGGCCCTTGATCTCTTCTTCATCAGCGATGTCTACTGCCAAGAACTCCGCTTCCCGAACTGGCGGCGGTGTTGTGGACATAGGCTTCTCCATCGCAGCGCGGTGCACACCTGACCTGGCGACGGCGGGCAGCGCAGAGCAGCGCTGATCGCTCAGCCTCAGCGCTGCGAATCTGGTCTGACCTACCATGTTCAATTGACGGCTTCGAGAAGCGGTTTACAGGAGAGAAGCCAGACCACGACGGTCTGCTCCTCACTCCTCACTTCCCGAAGGCTCCTCATGTCATCCCACGCCTGCCACGCTCCGCAACTCTCACAAGACCGCCGCCAGGATGCCGCCGAGAATCAGTCCACGCAAGGAACTCTCCTGATCCCCGATGCCCGAACCGGATCGCGGATCCCCATCGACGAACTCAAACGTCAGCCCTTGCCAGCTCACGTCTGGAGCGTTGGTTCGGATTTCAAGCTCTTCGCGGCCCCTGTCCGCCGAGTCGTCAACGCTGGCGTCAATCCATCCGTCCGCCTCCAGACTCGGACCGGCCGGTATCTCACCCTGTCGAGGGGCCGCAGGCTGCTAACATCCGCCGGGTGGAAGCCGGCGGGCGCACTCGGCGAACAGGACTGGGTAGCCCTCGCGCGGGTTCTCCCGGTCCAGGCCAGGGAGGAATGGCCCAAACACAAGGTGATCCTCCTGGCCAGACTTTTGGCCGACGGGAATTTCTGCCACCCATCCACGGTCTACTACTACAAGCAGAACAGGGTCGCCCTCGAAGAAGTGAAGGAGATGGCCGAACAGTTCCCCCAGACGACGGCTCGAATCCAACCTCGGCGAAATAATACAACTCCACAGGTCGTGATGAATCGAGGGCGGCAGGTGCAAGGCCGGTGCGGGCTGTCGCTCTGGATATCGGAGTTGGGCCTGCACTACCGGAAGGCCACCGAGAAGTTCGTACCCGCCGACGTGTTCCGCCTCACCGACGATCAGATCGCCCTGTTCCTCGGGAGGTTGTGGGCCGGCGACGGTTCCCTTGGGGATGCGAATCAATCCGCCGTCTACTACGCCACGTCTTCGCCTCAACTGTGCCTTGACGTGCGCCACCTGCTCCTGCGTCTGGGAATCGGAACGACGACGCGCGCGAAGCAGTTCGCCTACCGAGGCGGCTACAAGATCGGCTACACGGTATTGGTGGCCGGCGACGGCGCGCTGGCCCGGTTTGTACGCTTGATCGCGCCGCACATGAAAGGGCGGGAAGAACAGGTCGCCGGCATCCACAGCTACCCCGCAGAACACACAGATGGACGCGCCAGTCTGGACGTGGTTCCTCGGGAGTTTTCGAGCGAGGTTGACCGCACGCTGAGCGATCTTGGCTGGACACGCGGACGTGCCAAACCGCGACGGAAGGCACCTTCGACCACAACAAGAAGCACGGCTGGAAACGGGTAACTCTCAAGAAACTCGCAGAGGTGACGAGGGACCAGACCCTGCACAACCTGTCTGACAGTGACATCTTCTGGGACAGGATCATCTCGCTTCAAGATGCCGGCCCTGTGAAGACGCTTCGCCTGGATGTCGAGGGTGGTGGTAACCACGTCGCCAACGACATCTTGATCGCCTGAACCTCCAAACCTCCGACGGTCAGTAGCGCACCGACCACGGTCCCTACCGCGACTTCTACGACCTGTGCCGCCGCGTCCCCCAGACCGATCTGGGCAAGGCCAACCTCGACAAGCTCATCAAGAGCGGTGCCTGCGACTCCCTCCTCCCCACGGGCCAGCACGGCCAGCAGGGCGGCCATCGGGCGCAGCTCGTCGAAGCCCTGAACCTGACCTTCAAGGAGGTCCGCAAGCTCCGCACCTACGAGGCACGCGGCCAGCACTCCCTCTTCGACATCCTTGACAAAACCGACTACCAGCCGATGCGCTTGCCCTCCGTGCCGCTCTGGCCGGAACTGGAGCTGCTGGGCTACGAGAAGGAAACCCTGGATCTCTACCTCTCCAGTCACCCGCTGGCCCTCTGCGCCGACAACCTGCACGTCCACACCACGCACTCGCTCGACTCCCTCAAGGCGCTGGCCGAGCGTGAATCCCAGAAGGAGGAGAAGGAGCGGACCACCATCACGGTCGGTGGTCTGCTCTCGCTGGTCCGGCCCATGTACGTCAAGCAACCAAAGCCGGGCAAGCCGTCGAAGTACGCCCGCTTCCGGATTGAAGACCTGACGACCAGCATGGAGGGCGGCATCTGGCCCAGCTCGTACATGACCTACGAGAACCTGGTCAAGG
>JBBSDR010000905.1:0-3963 GCA_038240465.1 Gemmatales bacterium | reverse complement strand
GTCCCGCGCCGGCCGCAGTTGTATGTCAAGCCGGACGATCGCTGGGAGGTCAACGACGTTTTGCAGCATCACGACGAGAAAGGGCAGCAGTTGGAGGCGGTACTGCGGGCTTACCTCGCGGCTTCGGGTGAGAAAGGACCACTGACTCCACTCCCTCTTCCGACAGAGACAAGGTGATTGCCCTTGGAATTATTGTCTTCTTGAAGGAGCGACCCGATGAGCGATCTGCAAACGACCGCCAAGTTGATGACTGCCGAAGAGTTCTTTGAGTGGGTTCAGCGTCCTGAAAATGAGGCCAATCACTTCGAGTTGGTCCAGGGGAAGGTAGTGGAAGTGTCCCGCCCAGGAGAACGCCCTGGCTTCGTATGTGCCTCGGTGATCTTCGCCCTGACCCTCTATTGCCGGCAACGCCGACAGGGATATGTGCTGGCCAACGATCCCGGCGTCATCCTCGAGCGTGACCCAGACACCGTGCGCGGTCCAGACGTCGTGTATTTCGAGAAATCCAAATCCTACGCCGAAATGAACCCCAGGTGGATCGAGGATGCACCCACCCTGGCAGTGGAAGTTCTCTCGCCCAATGACCGCTTGCGTAAAGTCCTGGCTCGCGCACAGGAGTTTCTCCAGAGCGGCATCCGCATGGTCTGGCTGGTCGATCCCGAGGCGTGCGACGTCACCGTTCTGCGGGCCGAGGGGAAGCCCCAAGGTTTCGAGAAGGATCAGGAACTGACCTGCGAGGACGTGTTGCCCGGGTTTCGCTGTCGGGTCAGCGAACTCTTCTTCGTGCATGGCACCGAGCCTCTCGCAGCTCCACCGTCTAATTGACCCGGCAACACTGCATCTGTGGAGTCCTCACCATGGTCGTGAACCGATCGATCGTTCTATCAGCCCTTTTCTTGCTCGCGGGCCTTGCTGGCCCTCTTCGATCGGCGGATGAGCCTGTCCAGAAGGGCTTTCCGGATTATCGCCCCGTCGCCGATTGGCTCAAGCTTCCCGAAAACGTCAAACTCGGTCAGGTGTCGGCCGTTGCCACGGATGCCGCGGACAACGTCTACGTCTTCCATCGCGGCAAACAGCCGATCCTCGTCTTCGATCGCCAGGGAACCTATCTGCGCTCCTGGGGCGACGGCCTGATCAAGACGGCGCACGGGTTGCGCGTTGATAGCCAGGGCAATGTCTGGATCACGGACATGGCTCAGCATGTCGTCCTGAAGTTCGACGCCGAGGGCAAGCTCCTGCTGACCCTGGGCAAGAAGGACAAACCCGGAAACGGTCCCGACCAGTTCAACCGGCCCACCGATGTCGCGATCGCTCCCTCGGGGGAGTTCTACGTCTCCGACGGCTATGGCAACTCTCGCGTCGTGAAGTTCTCGAAAGAGGGAAAGTTCCTCAAGGAGTGGGGCAGCAAGGGGAAAAAGGAAGGGCAGTTCAACTTGCCGCATGCCATCTGCCTTGATGCCGCGGGCCGGGTCCATGTGGGCGACCGCGAGAACAACCGCATCCAGGTCTTCGATGCCGAGGGCAAGTTCCTTGCCCAGTGGAAGGAGAGCGGCGCGCCTTACGGGATGTTCCTTACCGGCGACGGGCGAATGTTCGTGGCGGATGGCCGAGGCGACTGGATCAAGGTGCTGGACCGCGACGGCAAGCCTCTTGGCCGCTGGGGAGAGACGGGAGCGGGAGCCGGACAGTTCCGCTGTCCGCATGCGGTCTGTGTGGACTCCAGGGGCGCGGTCTATGTCGCCGAGGTGACCGGTCAACGGCTGCAGAAATTCGTGGCGAAGTGAGGCAGGCTGCTCACGAACTGGCTGTGCGTTGATGTTCCGCCTCGTGCTTCAGCCGCTCTTGCAAGAAGGCCAGCACGGCTGCTTCCTCCGGTGCCAACTTGTGCAGGCCGCGGGTCAGTTCCTGCGCCACGCGCTGGCGGAGCGTGGCCAGGAGGGAGCCATCGAGATAGGCAGCGACGACGGCCGGATGGACGTAACACTTTCGGCAGACCGAGGAGGTGTTGCCCAGCCGTTTCGCCGCCGCTTCGATGGCCGACACCACGTTGCTCCTGGCCTGGGCCTGTGAATCGAACGCCTCGAACTCCTGCAGCGCTCGCGCCGCCAGCACGGTCCCCGCCCAGGTGCGGAAGTCCTTGGCCGTGAACTCCTCTCCGGCAACCTCGTGCAGATAGTCGTTGACGTCCGCCGAATTGACGACATGCGCGTCGCCGTTCTCGTCCAGGTACTCGAACAACTCGTGGCCGGGCAGTTCCTGACAGCGGCGGACAATTCGCGCCAGCCGCCGGTCGTGGATGTCGATCCGGTGCCGAACGCCGCTCTTGCCGCGAAAGGCGAAGTGGACCGTGGCCCCCTCCACCTTGACGTGATGATTGCGGAGCGTGGTCAGCCCGAATGAGTCATTCTCACGAGCGTATTCCTCGTTGCCGACGCGGATCAACGTCGTTTCCAGCAGCCGCACGACGGTGGCCAGCACCTTGCCACGGGTCATGCCCGGCTCGGCAAGGTCTGCATCGACCCGAGCGCGTATCCGGGGCAGGGCCTGGCCGAAGGCGATCAGGCGATCGTATTTCGTTTCGTCGCGCACCATCCGCCAGCGTGGATGATAGCGATACTGCTTGCGGGCGCGGGCATCGCGTCCGGTGGCCTGAAGGTGGCCGTTGGCCTGCGGGCAAATCCAGACGTCAGTCCACGCCGGCGGAATGACCAGGGAATGGATGCGCCGAAGGACTTCCGCGTCGCGGACGGCCCGGCCATCGGCGGCGAGGTAGCGGAAGCCGGAGCCGCAGCGCACCCGACGAATGCCGGGACGATTGTCGTGGACATAGCGCAAACCGGCGCTTCGAGCCGAGGCGACTGGATCGTCTGCGTGTGGAAGCTGAGTCGGTTTGGTAGGCATTGTCTCCCCTGCTGTCGTCTTCCGTTTGGACATGCTGTTGAAGAAGCGAGCAAGCATTGTGCCAACAAGGACTCCGTTGACCGGCCCCGAGCGCAAGCGAGGGGTGAACCGAAGGAAACCCGTCGCTTGCGCTCCGGGCTGGTAGCGCTCCGGGCTGGTAGCGCTTCGGGGCTGGTATCCGGTTGTACGCGCCGCTGTACAAGGTATACTGGGTTGATGCGTCGCATCGCCGGCTTCCTCGAAACGCCCGCACAGGTGGTCCATGGCAAGCCGTCCCTCGGCCCTGCAGCCGCTCAGCGCCGAAGAGAAACAACTCATCAAAACCTGGCTGCTCGACTTCAGCCAGACATGGCATAACAACCGCCTGGCCGAGCGCGTTGCCACGCTGCCGGAGGCCGGAGATCGGCTGCGACTGACTGCCCTGATCGAGATGGCCAAGGTGGACCTGCGCCGCCGCTGGGACCAGGGTGACCGCGTCGAGGTCGAGAGCTACCTGGCCGCCTATCCCGAACTGGAGACGCGAGACACCGCTCCTCTCGGTCTCGTTCGGGCCGAACTCGAGTCGCGCCAGAAGGCCGGGACTGTCGATCCTCTTGGTGAGATCAGCGCGCGGTTTCCGCGCCAGGCCGCACAGTTGCAGCAGCCGCAATCGAATCCCGGAACCCTCCTGCCTCCTGCCCCGGCCGCAATGGAAACGATAGCCCCGGAGCCGCCCGAAACGCCCGCCGCGCCGCTTCCGCTGGCGCGTCCGTCGTCGCCGCCGGAACGCATCGGCCGCTACAAGATCATCCGCCAGATCGGCCAGGGCGGCATGGGCAAGGTCTATCTCGCCCACGACGAACAGCTCGACCGCGACGTCGCTCTCAAGGTGCCCAAGTTCGATCCGGACGAGGGGCCGCACGTCCGCGAACGCTTCTACCGCGAGGCCCGCGCCGCCGCCGCGCTGCACCATCCCAACGTCTGCTCGATTTTCGAGATCGGCGAGGTGGACGGCGTCCCCTTTCTGGCGATGGCCTACATCGACGGCCGGCAACTCTCCGACTACATCGACCGCAACGGCGG
>JBBSDR010000904.1:0-3967 GCA_038240465.1 Gemmatales bacterium | reverse complement strand
AGCAACGACTGCGCGAGCAGGAGCAGCAACTCTACCAGGCGCAGGATGGGCATCGTTTGGCCGTCGCCGCCTTTCGTCAGCAACTGAGCGAGTGGCAGGGTCAACTGGCCGAGCTGAAGCTGACGCTGGCCCACGGCGAGACGCGCCTGGAGCATCGCCTGGCCGAGGTCGAACAGCGCGCCCAGCAGATCGCCAGCGCCTCGCAGCAGCTTGCCCAGCAGGCGGAGGAACTGGAGAAACAGGAACAGCAAGTCGTCGAACGGCGTCAGGAAGTCGATCGCCACCTGGCCGACATGCGCGAGTGGTATCGACGGAAACTGCGCGAACTGGCCGGCGTCGAGATCGATCTGCCCGAGTCGCCGCTGGAGGGGGCCACGGCTGTTTCGTCGGACGATGAAGAACCCCTCGTGCCGGTCCGGCCTGGCCTGCTGAGTCTGACGGAGGACGCGGAACCGGGCGACCGGCAGTTGGGCGAGTTGATGCGCTCACTCGAACTGATCGACGCCGAGACGCTGACGGCCCTGCTGGTCGAGGCGCGGCGGAAGCGGCGGTCGCTGCGGCAACTGCTGTTGCAGGGCGGCTACTTGACGCTGTTCCAGTTGGCCCTGATCGAGGCGGGCGATCTCGATGGGCTGGTGCTGGGGCCGGTGCGGGTCATCGATCGGCTACACGCCACGCCGCACGAGGTGGCCTATCGCGTCTTCGATCCGCGCCACGACCGCGAGAGCTTGCTGCGTCATCTGGCCGAGAGCGAGATGGACGACGCGGTCCGGCCCGACGAGTTTCAGCAGCGTTTCGCGGCCGTCGCCGCCCTGCGCCATCCGCATCTGGTGGCCACTTACGAGGTACTGGAGATCGCGGGCCGGCCCGCCGTGTTGCAGGAGTGGTTGATGGGTCTGCCGTCCAGCGACTGGCCTGCTCTTGCCGCCGTGCCGGGCGTATGGTTCCGGCTGCTGTCGCAAGCGGCCCTGGGGTTGCAAACGGCCCATCAGTCGGGGCTGACCCACGGCAACCTTCATCCGGGCCAGGCGATCTTCACGTCGGAGGGTGTTCTCAAACTGTGTGGGCTGGGAGAGCCGGTTTGGCTGAACCCGGCTGACGAACCGGTTGGAAGTGAGGTAGCCGACGACCTGCGTGCGCTGGGGGGCTGCGCTCTGGGCTGGTCGATGCCATCGGCGGAGAAGAAGAGTACGAAGCCGAAACCGCTGCCGGAATCGCTGCAAGGGGTGCTGCGGCGTTTGTGCGGCGAGGAAGGCGCGACGCCGTACAGCAGTGCGACGGAGTTGCTCGAGGAACTCGATGTGGCGGGGGCGACGGTGCCGGCCAACGCCGCGGCCTGGGAGCGCTTCGTGCGTCACGTCCGCGAGCAATCCGCATCGACGCCGCTGCGCCGTTCGACCTGATTCATCCATATCCGCTGGCGAACACTTGTGCTGGATCAGACTTCGATGTTTCGGCTCAGGTGGTCTGCTTCCTGGCCAGAAGCGCACGAACTTCCGGAAATGGACACGACGCTGGCTCTGGAAGAACCTTCCGCCGCGCAGAGGTGTCCAGGAACACCTCATCCCCGAGGTTGATCGCCTTCGCCATACAGGTAAGTCTCGAGGTTCGCAGACCAGTCCGCCGGGCCACACAGGTCCAGGGATCGCGCGGTGCGCAGGAACGATGGCGTTGCCTCTTCGGTGGCTGGCAGGACTTCTACTGTGAGCCGGACGCGGGTGTTCGGCTCCAATCCGAGGGCCTTTTCCGGACGCAGGACAGAGCCATCGTAGACGGCTTCCACAATCTGGGACATCGCTGATTCTCCTTTCCACCCGCTATTCTACCACGCTGCACCCTCGTAGCCTCTGGCGGGTGCATCTGTATTGTTGTCGTCAGCGCTGTAATCCGTTTCAGACGGAAAACGACGCTCGCGGCTCGCCATTCACGGTGCCTCAAGGACACACCAGGGAAACCTTCTTCTCCGCGATGGCGATGCTCGCGATCGCGCCGCTGTCGAAGCGGAGAAAATCGCTTTCCACGCCGTCGCTGAAGATGACACCGTTCTGCGGCATGTGCGAAATGACCTCCAGCGTCTGTCCGGGATCAATCGCCCCGAAGACGAGTTCTGCTGAGGTGACACGCGTGACAAAAGGCTCGCGCACGCTGAAACATAACCGCTCCGCTGTGGCATCGAACGCATACGAATTGCGGACCTGTTCAATCGGCGACGGCGTCACCGGCTCCGGCGCTTGCATCCGCCGGGACGCATAAGAGGCCGACGCCGTTTGCGTCGCTAGCGACGGCACTACCTGCTCCGCGACCCCGGCGGCGCCGGCCAGCACCGCGCGCAACCAGCCCGTGGAGCCTGCTCCCGTGGACACGATGATGCCGCTCGAACATTGATTTTCCTGGCGCTCGCCCAGGCGGAGGCGATAGTAGGCCGACAACTGCGTCCGCTGGCCGATAAACAAATCGTTGACGGCGTAGAGCTTCTGCCCATCGTTCAGCGTTGCGCGCGCCAAGGTCAGCCGGCGCTCCGGACGGCCGAAGTTCAGCACGTCGTGGAGGACCTCGGACGCCTCGGTCACGGCGAAGGGAATCAGGACGCCGTCAATGCGCTGCGGGTCCGGATTAAATGCCACCAGGGGCTGGCCATTTAGATATTTCCCGGTGTTGATGACCAGGCCGTCGCGTCCCAGGGTGACGACGACATCGAGTGGATCGAACAGGAAATTGGGCAGGAACGAGCGTTCGATGAACTGGGTGCGCATTTTCGGCGGCAGGTGCGTTTTGAGCAACACGAGCGAGGAATGATACCGGTCGTGCGCGGCCTGGTATTCCGCGAACGAAATCCCCATGTGTTCCAGGTAAAAACGCGCCTGATCGCGCGTGTTGTATCGTTCGACCAGTTCCTCCAGAGCGGTCTTCTGCGTCACCACGACGACCTTCTCGAACATCGGCCCCTTGAACCCCATCGCTCAACCTCCGTGGTTCGGAGTCGTGTGGTTCAGCAGGCTCGCCAGCAGTTCGGTGGTGATGGTGAGGTTGCCCACCTTGCCGGCATTCTTGCCCAGTTCGCGCAGCGCCATGGCCAGCAGCGCCCGCGGCTCGTAGCCACGCAGCACGGCCAGTTCTACCTCGGTAGCGCGAGCGCGGTACTGCGCTTCCTTTTCCGTCGCCAGGCCGCAGTTCTCCGCTTCCTTCAGGGCGTTGGCGCCTTGCAGGTCGATCAGTGTCTGGCGCTGCTGTTCGAGGGCCTTGTCGCTTTCGAGTTGCTTCTCCTTGATCTTGCGTTCCTCGTCCACGGCCGCGCCGCGCCGGGCATAGATGGCCTCGTCCGCCTGACGCATCAGCGATTCGCGATATTCCGCCTCCAGGGCCTTGGCGACTTCCGGCGTCGGCCGTGCCGACAGGAAAAACACGCTGAGCAGTTCCACTCCCAGGGGATTCAGCACGGCCGCCTCGCGCACGCGCTGTTCCACTTCCTTGGCGATGGCGCGCGAATCGCGCAGCACTTCCGCCAGGGCGCGTTTTTCGACCTCGGACCTCGTCTCGATGCGGACGACGTTGATGATCTTCTGGGCCAGCGAGTTCAGGTCATCCGTCGCGTAAGTGTACTTGTCCGGATCGATGCGCAGATTCAACAACTCGGCCGCCTTTTTCGGCTCGCGAATGCGATAGGTCAACTGCCCCTGGAGAGTGATCTCCTGGAAGTTGCTGGTGATTTCGTTGAACAGGAAATCGGCATCTCTGCTTGTAGTCGGGACAGCCACCACCTGGGTGTTGAAGCGCCAGTAATTGAAAGCCAGCCCCATGCCTTCGCTGCGGATCGCTCCCGAAGCGTAGCGCTGGATGTAATCGGTGGGTTGTCCCTTGAAATAGCCAATACCGAACATCGGGCGCCCTTTCGTGGAAGATGGATCGCGAAACGGTGTGAGAGGCGGCGCGGCCTATTGTAGGAGGCAACCAGACCGGCCCCGATCTT
>JBBSDR010000903.1:0-3981 GCA_038240465.1 Gemmatales bacterium | reverse complement strand
CCGATGGGCGGTGAAAGCGCCCTCGACGCGCGCGGGCCGCTGCGGATCCTATTGGCCGAGGACAATGTGGTGAACCAACGGCTCGTGGTCGGCCTACTGGAAAAGCGCGGCCACGCCGTCGTGATTGCCGCCGACGGCAAACAGGCGTTGGCGGCCTTGGAGCACGCGGCATTCGACTTAATGTTCATGGACGTGCAGATGCCGGAAATGGACGGCTTCGAGACGACGGCCCGGATCCGCACTGCCGAAAGGCACACCGGCCGGCATTTGCCGATTATCGCCACGACGGCGCATGCCATGAAGGGGGATTGCGAGCGCTGTCTGGCCAGCGGCATGGACGGGTATGTTTCCAAGCCGATCCAGGCCGCAGAGTTGTTCCAAGCGATAGATGAGGTTCTGACCGGCCAGAGCCAAACAGCGCCTGTGCTCGCCAGCGGGTCGGCGGTGACGGTTTTCGACCTGGCGGCAAGTCTGGATCGAACCGATGGAGACGCACAATTGCTTGCGGAAATGGCGACCCTGTTTGCCGTGGAGTGTCCCAAGCGACTGCAGGACATCCGGGACGCTATCGCCCAGCAGGATGCTGCGGCCCTGGAGCGTGCCGCTCATACCTTACGCGGGTCAGTCAGCAACTTCTGCGCCCCCGAAGCGGTAGCGGCAGCGGGAGCGTTGGAACGGCTGGGACGAGAGGCTAGCCTGGAAGGATCCGCCGCAGCCTGCACAGCGCTGGAAACGGCCCTGCGGCACCTGGAGAAAGCGCTGACGAGGCTCGCCATGCCCAGGCCGGCCGCGCCGTGTCTGTGAGAGGCTTGAACAGATCAACGAACTTGACTGTAGCGCTCGGACCTTCCCCAGGGACCGGAAGGATGAAGGTGGGAAGTTCAAGGATCGGACCAAGCTCGAACCGGTCGCCGTTCGGTCAACAAGGGGCGGGGCATGGCCAGCGAGCGGAAGAAGCGCATGCGAATATTGATCGCCGAGGATGACTCAGTTTCGCGCCGCCTGCTCGAAGTCACGTTGCCCGGCTGGGGCTACGAGGTCGAGGTGGCTTGCGACGGCGGGACAGCATGCCAGAAGCTGGAAGCGGCTGACCCGCCGCCGCTGGCGCTGCTCGACTGGATGCTGCCCCAGATGGATGGCCTGGAGGTTTGCCGACGGATCCGGTCTAGTCCCGCTGGCAGGGTAATCTACATCATCCTGCTCACCACGCGGGCCAGGAAAGAGGACGTAATCACCGGACTTGACAGCGGGGCCGATGATTACCTCACGAAGCCTTTCGATCGCGAGGAACTGCGCGCCCGTCTCCGCGCCGGTGGCCGCATCGTGGAGCTTCAGTTGAGTCTGGCCCAGCGCATGGCGGAGTTGGAAGAGTCCGCTGCCCGGATCAAGCAGTTAAGCGGGCTGTTGCCGATGTGCGCCTGGTGCAAGAAGATTCGCGATGATCAGAACTACTGGCAAGAGGTCGAGTGTTACGTCGCGTCACACAGCGAGGTCCGTTTCACCCACGGTATTTGTCCCGCCTGCTTACAGAAGGCGAAGGCGGGGCTGGCCCAGATAGTGGGTTGAACTCTGCCCGAGCCACGGCTATTCACCGGAACGACTCCCTAACGAGGTGCATGATGACCGGTCCGGATAAGCGAAATGCCCTTAACCTCATGCGACCCGAGAACTCGGGCCCAACGTCCGAAGCCGAGCAGTTGTTCGAGAAACTGCTTCAGTCCGGTCTGATTAACCCACTAACCCTGGACGCCTTGCCCCCGGCATCGCGCGCCGAATTGGCTCATCACTCTCGCGGCCGGCAATTGCTGGCTCGGCTGGTTGATTTCCAACTGCTCACCCCTTACCAGGCAGAGCGAATCCGGGTCGGCAATGCTCAGGGTCTGATCATGGGAAATTATCGGGTGCTGGATCGCTTGGGCGTAGGCAACGATGGAGTAGTGTTTGGCGGCGAGCACCGGGAAACAGGGCAAAAAGTAGCCATCAAGGTGCTGATTCCAACGCGCGATCGGGACCCGCAGCGGATGCTGCGCTTTTTCGCCGAGCGCAAGACGGTTGCCCAGCTGTGCCATCCAGGGATCGTCCGTGCCCTCGACGTCGGGGAAACAACCTCCGACGATCCCGATGAACCCGTGCTGTACTACTATGTGATGGAGCACGTGCCGGGACTTGACCTGGAGCAGCACATTCAGAAAAATGGGCCGATGCAACCGAGCCTTGCTTGCCAGGTGGCCTACCAGGTGGCCGACGCGCTGACCGAGGCGCACAAACATAACCTCGTCCATCGCGACATCAAGCCATCCAACATCCTCTTGACGCCGGAGGGCCGGGCGATGTTGCTCGACTTCGGCCTCGTGCGCCAGTTCCACAGCCGTCAGACCGTAGTGGGCAGCCTTGTGGGCATCCTAGAATGGATTGCGCCAGAGCAAGCAAAGGATGCTCATGCGGTGGACATCCGCGCTGACATCTACAGCCTCGGCTGCACGCTATCCTGGTGTCTGACGGCCCAATCGCCCCACGGCGCGAAGGGAAGCCCCCGAAGCGGCTTGGCTCAGGCGCTGTCCCCGCCTAGCGTCCGAGCCGTGCAAAGCGACATTGGGCCCGAATTGGCTGCTGTTGTCGCCCGCATGATGGCGGACCGGCCTGAGGACCGTTATCCCGACCCTCAAGCGGTCATGGCGGCGCTCGCCCCGTTTATTTCCGAAAAGCACGCTGGAGCACCGGATATCTCGCAGCCAGAACCGGACCAGGGATCTCTCCCAGCATTGCCGACCTTGGCCTCAACTGCACGCGTCTTGGTCATCGGCGACGACCCAGAAATGCGTCGTCTGTGTCGCGAGGCACTGCAAGCCAATGGCATCGCTTGCGACGAGAGTAGCGAGCGTGGACTCGCTCTGCAGGCAAGCGTGTCCATACCCGACCTGGTGCTGCTAGATTTCGACCCACCAGGAACGACTGGTCTGGAAGCACTGAAACAACTCCGCCAAGCCCCTCAGGGGGCCGATCGGAAGATCATCGTCCTCATCGGCAGCGGTTGCGAGATCCGTCCACTGCTGGCGGCTGGCGCCGATGACTACCTTAGCAAGCCCATTGACGGCGTCCGGCTATTGGCTCGGGTCAAAACCGCATTGCAACTCACGGAAACGCAAGACACCCCCCGGCAACTCTTGCCTCCGCTCGCTTCCTTGAGCGAGGCCAAGATCGCGGATCGGCCTACAGCGCCTCCCCCGGCAACTTTCTGGCAGCCTGCAATCAATTGGTTGCTCGGCCGAAAGAAACAAACCAGGCCGCGGTAGCGGGATAAGCCCTACCAATCTTGAAACTCCTGGCCGCCTGGTGGTTTGCTCGGTAGGGCAGTAACCTGCCGCAGCCGACACAATGCGAGTCCGTTGCTGACAATTCACACGCTGGTGGTTCCGCCAAGGAGTCATGAGGTCATGAGTCCGTTTGGAGATATCCCCATCCCCCTCCATCATGACCGTTAGATCGCTTGATTGCTTACGAGCCTCCCGGATAGACGTCCGGTGAATTCGTGATGGAGGGCGCCGATCTTAACATAATAGGAGTCCGTCCAGTACAACAACCTTGTCCACGCAAAACGCAGGCCGTGCCAAGCGTTGCAGCGATAACTCCGATTGGCCGGATGTCATTCAACAAGTTGTCGAGCGACGCGTTGTTGGCGACGGTCGGCGATCCGGGCGAAAAAAATGAGGGCGCGAGCGCACTCCGGACACAGCTCGACGGCACTACCATCTTCGATGCGGCCCTCCGAGGCGTCCAAGCCCGCGATCATGGCCTGGAGCCGCTGCCCCAGGGCACCGGCCGGCTGAGTCCGGGCAGCCAGCCTGACTCCGTACAAGCCGCCGTCCCACCCTCGCCGTTCCGCTCACGTGATTCGCCAGACCGCCCCGCTGCCGGGGTATGGCCTCGGCGTTGGCCCCGTCCCACTTCGCATGAAGACAACCGCTCCGATGTCCACTACAT
>JBBSDR010000902.1:0-3988 GCA_038240465.1 Gemmatales bacterium | reverse complement strand
TGAGTCCGCAACGAAGCCGGCGCGCACATCGGACGGTTTTTCGCCTACCGGGGGTGTGAGGCTTTGTAAGGAAACGCCGTTTTGAAACGAAATCGGCTGAAATGAAACGAAATAGGGCCTCGGCGCGACGTAAGTCCTTATCCGTGAGGGCCGATTTGCCCAGTTGAAACGAAACAGACTGAAATGAAATGTAACGCAACCGAAAATCGGCGTTTCCTTACAAAGCCGGGGTGTGAGGCAGGTGAAATGAAACGAATCTTTTGTTCACTATAACGAGCAGCATGCAGGAGTTCAATGGCATTCTGGAACCCGGTACGACCGCCGCGAGACCTGCTGCGCGTTCACGTCTTCCCCCCAGCCAAGGACGAAGGAAGACCATTCTGCCGGTCGGCGAACAAGACAGGACAGGCAGTTCGGAAACGCTCGGGACAGACGGCGAAACAACGGGTCGCCGCTTGCGGCTTATTAAGCCGGGCAATAATTATTCAAACACACTTGGATAGCTTGGCCTGCGTTTTTGGCCCTAGAATACGCTTGGAATGTTCAAGTAATTATTGCCCGGCTCCTTAGCGGGCGTTAGCGGGCGAGCCGCTAAGCCGCAAGCGGCAAGAAAGAGGGAAGTTATTTCGCCGTCGGTCCTCAGACGCCAGGTTGACCGCTCGGAAAGTGTGACCTAGGGTTGATCGGTTGCGTCCCCTCCCGCGATCTGAGGTACTCGTGTCCACCAGGAAAAAGCTCACGGCAGGAGCAAGCCGCGAAGAATTGCTCTCGATCGAGTATCGCACAACGCCGCGTCATCGGATCCTGCAAAGGTGCTTCGCCTCGTTGCCCGAGTCGCAGCAAGGCGAGGAGTTGCGCTGCATCGCCTTCAACATCTCGGCCACCGGTATTGCTCTTGCCCTTCCGTTCGCTCCGAAGCAAGGCACAATTCTCGTACTCAAGCCGTGGGAGTTGCCCGCCGCTCCACCGCTGTTGGTTCGCGTGATGTATGCGATCCCCGTCACATCTCTCTGGCATTGCGGGTGCGAGTCGATCGCGCCGCTTTCCGAGAAAGACCTTCAAGCCTGGCTGATGGGACCGCGCGACTGGGTCCCCGAGGTCCAGCCGGAAGGCCGATCGTAACGCGGCAGATGCCCCTCCGATCCCTTCGACGCGAACGAATTTGCAGGCTTTTCCTGAAATCCGTTTGACATCCGATTTTCCCGACCTACGGTTTGATACCCCATGAGGTGTTCTGCGCCCTCGGAGGGCGGCTTTGTCGGCCGACTCGCCTCCGCGAATGCGATCTCGGGACCCCCGGAGAGGGCCGGCCCCTCTCCACGGCGGCTGGAACCGTTCGTCACTCGCCAAGGATGACTCGAATGCCCAGAGATCAGAAGGCCCCTTGTTGCTTCTCCGAGGAGGAACTGCAAGGGCCTCTGCCAACCGCCAATGAAACGGGGCGCTCCCAGCCGCCTCACTCAGCGGCGATCAATCCTCGGCGGCCCCAGTTCGATGTCGCCACCTCCGCGCGCCAGCACCTTGCGGCCGAGCATCCGGTCAACCTGGATGCGCCGCACGTTGAGGGCGAACGCCTCGGAGACGCTGCCGGCGCCGGGCCGCAAGCCTCTGCGCACCCTTCCGATGGCATTATTGACCTTCCCAGGGCCGGGGAGAACTGGCTCGGCTTCCATCTGGAACAGGAGCTGGGCCGCGGCGCGTTCGGCCGCGTCTTCCTCGCGCGCCAGCCAGGACTGGCAAACCGCCTGGTGGCGCTCAAGGTGTCCACCGATCTCTTCGAGGAATCGCAGACGCTCGCCCAACTCCAGCACAGCCACATTGTCCCGATTTACTCCGTGCATCAGGCCGGCGCCTTGCAGGCCGTGTGCATGCCCTACTTCGGGGCGACAACGCTGGTGGACGTCCTCAGAGACCTCGGGGCCGCCCACTCCATGCCGGAGTCCGGCAAAGCCCTGGCCGGCACCGTCCATCAGCGCAAGTGCCTCACGCAACGTCCCGGCGATCTGGGCCATCCTTCCGCCTCCTTACCTCACTCTTCCAGCGCCGGCGCGGCAACGAGTGCCGCTCTGCATGCCGTTCCGCCCGATGAGTCGCTGGCAAAGCTCGAAAAACTGAACTACGTCGATGCCGTCCTGTGGATCGCTGCCCGGCTGGCGGAAGGGCTGGCCCATGCTCACGACCGCGGCGTCGTCCACCGCGACCTCAAGCCGGCCAATGTCCTGCTCACCGACGATGGCCAGCCAATGCTGCTCGACTTCAATCTGTCGGAAAGCACGCACCTGCACGGCAGCGTCTCGGCGGCTCGCGTTGGCGGCACCCTGCCGTACATGGCCCCCGAACACCTGGAGGCGTACCAGGGCCGCAGCTTTCTTGTGGATGGCCGCAGCGATCTCTTTGGACTCGGGGTCGTCCTCTACGAGTTGCTGACCGCGCGGCATCCCTTCCCCAAACCGTCCGGTTCGCCGCGCGAGATGGTGCCGCTCATGATCGCGGCCCGGCAGACGCTGCCGGAAGTGCGCCGCTGGAACAAGAAGGTTTCGCCCGCTGTCGAGTCGATCGTCCGCCATTGTCTGGAGCCGGACCCGAAACGCCGCTATCAGTCGGCTCACGAACTGCTCGAAGACCTGGAGCGCCAGCAACGACACCTGCCCTTGCAGTACGCCCCGGAACCGTCGGTGCGCGAGCGGGCAGCCAAGTGGGTGCGGCGCCATCCCCGTGTGGCAGTCGCCGTCTTTGCCGCCCTGGCCGCCGCCCTGCTGATCCTGCCTCCGGCGGGGTTGTATGCCTCTCGACAACACACGCTGCATCGCGACGCGCACGATGTCCGCGAACAGTTCCAGTCGCGGAAGCAGATGGCCGAACGTCTGTTGAACAGGCGCTATCCCGATCGCGCCCAGGTGGAGGAAGGCATCCGCCGCACTCGGGAAGCCCTTGGCCTGTATCGCGTCCTCGAGGACGGCCCCTGGGCTGACCGTTCAGACGTCCGCTACCTTCCCGAGCCGGAGCGGGTTCGACTGGAAGAGGATGTCGCCGAACTGCTACTGCTTCTGGCGCGTGCCTTGAGCGTTCAGGCCGATGACGACCGAGAGAATCGCGAGAAGCACCTGGCCGCCGCGCTGGTCTGCAACCGTCGAGCCGAGGCGGTGCGCGGCACGGAAACCTTCTCTCGGGCTGGCTGGCTGCAACGCGCCGAACTGACGCGCCGGCTCAGCGGCAAGGACGAAGCGAAGCCATTCGAGGAGAAAGCCCGCGTCACGCCGCTGCGGACAGCCCGCGACTATTTCTTGCTCGCCGGGGAACTGATGGCGAGCCGGCGATTCAGCGAGGCCCTGCCGCTGCTGCAAGAGACAACCGATCGCGAGCCGCGCCACTTCTGGGGCTGGTACTGTCAGGGATTGTGTCACTTCGAGTTGAGGCAGGACGTGGAGGCGATCCAGTGCTATCGCGCTGCCCTGGCGCTGTGGCCGGACTCGTACGACCTGCACTTCAATCGCGGGCTGGTGTACCAGCGCCTGGGACGGCGAGACAAGGCCGCCGCGGACTTCGATGAGGCGCTCCGCCTTCGTCCAGATGACGCGGAAATCCACCTCAACCGCGCCCTGTTGCGGGGCGAGATGGGCAAGCACGCCGAAGCAGTCGAGGACCTGACCCACGCCCTGGCTTGCGGCTACCCGCCGACGCGGGTCTACCTGCTTCGCGCCGTGGAGCGCGAAAAGGCGGGCGATGTGGAAGGCGCCCGCAAGGATCGCGCCGAGGGGCTGTGTCTTGAGCCAGCGGATGCCATCGGCTGGGCGACTCGCGGCTGGGCGCGGATGGCCGCCGACCCCAAAGGCGCCCTGGGCGACTTCGACGAGGCGCTCAAGCTCAACCCGCGTTACCTGCACGCCTTGCAGAACAAGGCTTCTCTTCTTTCCGAGCGCCTGAAGCGGACAGAAGACGCGCTGGACGTCATGGATCGCGAAGTGGCCCTCTATCCGGATTTCACGCC
>JBBSDR010000901.1:0-3989 GCA_038240465.1 Gemmatales bacterium | reverse complement strand
TTGGTCATTGGTCATTGGTCATTGCGATTTGGGATTTGCGATTTGCGATTTGCGGGAGGGCAGGAACATGGAACCGGCAGAAATCTGCAAATGCTGTCAGCGGCCCGGAATGCTAAACTCACATCGGCTCTGCGGCGATTGCGCCGTGTGTTTGCACTGCGAACGCCGCGCGGCGGTCAGCGGGCTGGGATTGTGCCGCAAGTGTCATCGTCAGCGCTGGGTGCGCCAGCTCTATCGCCGCAGCTATCAGTGGTCTTCGGAATGGGAAATGCATCTGCGCCGGAAAACGACAGAGGTCCAGGAACGACTGCTCCAGTTGAAACGCGCCGGCCCTCTCGGACGAAAATTGGCGAGTTCCTGACGATCGGTCCTGGCAAACCTTCGCCGGCGTGAGTAATCTTAACTGTACACACCGTAGCGCTTCGCCCTCCCCGCCTGGGACGGTTCGAGGTTGAACATGATCGAGACGAGTGCGGCAATTCGCATCGACATTCCCTTTTCGGTGCCGTTCGTGCATCGGCTTCGCTTCACGCGCGACCTGCTGGGTGAAGAGCGCGACGTTCTGGCCGAGGTGCTGGAGCCGTCCAGCCGCCAGCCGCCGCGCGTACAACTCTGGCTCGATGGCCAGGTCGCGGCTGCCTGTCCCGATCTGGCGGAGCGTCTGTGCCAGGCGCTCGACGCCTACCCCGAGCGCTGCCGGCGAACCGGGCCGGTCGAGATCGTGCCGGGCGGCGAGGCGATCAAGAACGACATTCATCTGCTCGAGAACATGCTCAAGAAGTTCGAGTCGGCCAACCTCGACCGGCGCAGTTACGTCCTCGTCGCCGGCGGCGGCGCGGTGCTGGACGCCGTCGGTTTCGCGGCGGCGATCGCGCATCGCGGCTTGCGTCTGGTGCGTCTGCCGACGACGACGCTGAGCCAGGCCGACTCGGGCGTCGGCGTCAAGAACAGCGTCAACCTGTTCGGCAAGAAGAACTGGATCGGCACTTTCGCGACGCCGTGGGCCGTCATCAACGACGCCGGCCTGCTGGCGAGCTTGCCGGATCGCGATTTCGTCTGTGGCTTCTCCGAGGCGGTCAAGGTGTCGCTGCTGAAGGATCGCGGACTGTTCGAGCGTCTCTGCGACAATGCCGAGCGCATCCGCCGCCGCGACCTGGATGCCGCCCTGCCCGCCATTCAGCAGTCGGCGGAATGGCACCTGCGGCACATCACGCGCGGCGGCGATCCATTCGAGAACGAGATGGCCCGGCCGCTCGACTATGGCCACTGGTCGGCCCACAAGCTGGAGGTGATGACCCGCTTCGCGCTGCGTCATGGCGAGGCGGTCGCGATCGGCGTGGCCATCGACAGCGTTTATTCGTCGAAGGTGCATGGCTTCCCGCGCGCGGACGCCGAGCGTGTGCTGCGCTGTCTCGCCGACCTGGGCTTCCCGCTGGGACATGAGGTACTTGCGGATCGCGAGCGGCTGTTCGCCGGCCTGGAGGAGTTCCGGCAGCACCTGGGCGGCGAGTTGACGCTGACGATGCTGCGCGGCGTCGGCCAGGCGATCGACGTGCATGAGGTGGATCGACCGGCGATGGAGGAGGCGATTGAGGAAGTGCAGGCGTTTGCGAAAGCGCACTGCCCGAAAGCGCCGACGGCTGATGCACTGCGGATGCACGATGAGACGTGCGATGGACATTGCATGTGAGAATGCCATGAACCTGCCAGACTACACAATGTCAGAACCGGCTTGGCTGTCCTGCATCCGCCCGTATGGCCCACTGGAGTTTGTCAAGCGGCGCGCCAGCGACCGCCAGTTGAGATTGTTCTCCTGTGCTTGTTGCCGTCGTATTTGGTCCCTGATTGACCAACAACTATACCGTGACGCCGTGGAAGTGGCAGAGCAGTACGCTGACCAGCTCATTATCGGGAAGGTGCGGAAGTCACTCAGCAAGCGTGTGAGGGTCGATTACAAGCAGTCATGGAGCAGACCACAAGCGAACCGAAAGGCTGGATATGCGGCCTTAATGTGTCTGCAAAAGAATATCGCTTGGCACCCAGTTAGCCAAGAAGCAGCAGTTTGGGCTGTATGCGCAACAGCTTCGGAATCGGAGCGAGACGCCACGGAGGCGGCTGAGTACGCAGCACAAGTGGTCCTTCTCAGAGATATATTCGGCCCCCTTCCTTTCCGTCCCATGATCGCTTCTCCTCGCTGGCTGACCAGCGGCGTTGTCACCCTCGCTCAACAGATGTACGACTCCAGAGATTTCGCTCCCATGTCCCTTCTTGCGAATGCCCTTGAGGAAGCCGGGTGCGCCAATGCCGACGTATTGGCTCACTGCCGCGGACCGGGGCCGCACGTTCGCGGCTGCTTCGCGATTGATTTGATACTCGGGAAGAACTGAATGCCCGGAACGGTGAGCCGAAACATCCTTCCCAGAACCGATTCATGCACACGGCAGGAAGCTCATCCAGAAATCGTCTCGTCTACGCTCTCCTCGGACTCCTTGTGATCGGGCTTGGCCTGCTCTCGCGTTCCAACTGGCTGCCGCTGTCGGCCTTCCTGGCCAAGTACGCCGGCGATGCCCTCTGGGCCTTGCTCGTGTTCCTCGGCTTCGGCTTTATCTTCGCTGCCCGACCCATCTGGTTTGTCGCGGTTCTGGCCGTCACTTTCTCTGTCCTGATCGAGTTCAGCCAGCTCTATCACGCGGGCTGGATCGATGCGCTTCGCAAGCATCCACTCGGCGCGCTCGTCCTCGGCGACACCTTCGCCTGGGCCGACATCGCGGCCTATCTGGTCGGCATCGCTTGCGGAGTGGCGGGAGAGATTGTTCATCGCTTCATCCTCTCTCCGAGCATCCAGTCCTCGAACAACTGAGGACTCCGCTGCGAGACCTCCTCGCGCTAGCTGTTGCTCCGCCGGCACGTCACGCACCAGAGCCGGATTCCCGAATTGCTCGGCGATCTCGACAATACACCGTGCGTCTGTTACGGTATCCTTGATGGAGATGCGGCAGGAAACGCTCGATGAAGTGACTATTCGGAGGAGGACCCGACCGTGCCCAACGAGAATAGCCCGCTCGATGTAAGCCCCCTGGCGCGATCCTTGCTTTTGTGCGAGTACCTCTATGCGATGGGCGGAGATCGGGTTGGTCTGGTCGGCGTCATGAATCGGCTTCGACCGAAAGTCTACCCCTACACACAACCTCGCCTCTATACCTTCGCTCAACTGACGGATGGCATCGGCGACGTATCCGCGTTTGTGCAGGTAAGGCCGTGGGAAGAAACCGAACCGATTGTCACCTCCCAGACGAAGACCCTCGTTTTCCCGACACCGCTTCATGCCATTCAGGTCGGCTTCGTGATTACTGGCTGCACCTTTCGTGAGCCTGGAGGATATGTGGTCGAGCTGATTTGCGATGAGAAGGTGGTCGCGGATGCGCCGCTTATTCTACTTCCAGCGGAGACGAGTCATGAATGAACAGAAACCTCATTCGCTCCCCAATGAGGACAAGCCGGCCCTCCATCAAGAGGCGGACCTGCTTGGCCTGGGTCCGTTATTCTTTCCCACAGAGGCGGAGGCGGAGTTGCTTGGCCTGGCACCGTTTCAGCTTTTTGAAAGCCCGGCGGTGGAACGACCGACTCCATCCACGAACCGACAACCTCCTGAGAAGGAAGGCTAAAGCTCAGGCTTCGCCGGCACTCCCGACGCGTACCAGAGCCGGATTCCCGGATACCGCCCGGGATGCTTGCGTCGTCGTCGGATTGTGGTAAGGTCAGTAGAGCTTTCGGGTTCCAGGTCCAGCCTGTTGCCCTGCAACACGAGCGATGATGCGTCGCTCTGGCGTTTTGCCGGTCATGCATCACGAGGAAGGCTGTTTCAGACTCGCTGATCCGTACCGGTGCGACATAACCCGCGGGGGGCTGGTGCACCCTCGCGGCGCGCGGGGCCCCCCACCGTGTCTTCCCACCCGGACGGGCGGGTCCGAGTGCCGTCCCCCGCCCAC